>NZ_JBCOAB010000007.1:93376-112602 GCF_040227035.1 Clostridium sp. RTP31139st1_H3_RTP31139_211217 | reverse complement strand
CGTTATCAATGGAATTTAAAAAGGCTGACTCCTGTAAAATACAGAAATCAGCTTTTAGCAGCTTAGCCCCTTTTTTTAATGTCCTTGACATAGGGTCCACTTTAAAATTAATAATTTTCTGTATAGTTCTTTCTTATTTTATATGTAAATAAATTTTATTCTTCTATTTTTACAGGTTCAGAATAATCAATTCCTTTTGTATCCACTCTTATCTCTTCAATAATAACATCTGTTAATGGTTTATCATTTGAATTTGTTTTTACTGAATTTATAGTCTTAACAATATCTAATCCTTCAGTTACTTTACCAAATGCAGCATATTGTCCATTTAAATGTGGTGCTTCTTCCGCCATAATAAAGAATTGACTTCCTGCTGAATCGGGATCATTTGCTCTAGCCATAGATAAAACACCTTCTGTATGAGCTAAATTATTATACTCATATCCATTTTTAGTAAATTCTCCTTTAATTGAATATCCAGGTCCTCCTGTTCCAGTTCCTTCTGGACATCCTCCTTGTATCATAAATCCTTTTATTATTCTATGAAAAGTTAATCCATCATAAAAACCTGAATTTGCTAATGAAATAAAATTATTCACCGTATTAGGAGCCTTATCAGGATATAATTCAGCTACAACGGTTCCATAATCTTTAATCTTTATTGTTGCTATAGGTAATTCTTCTGGCGCTTCTACTTTTTGATTCCATGCTTGATCATTTTTATTTTCTTCTTTAGAGGCATTATTTGAAGCACACCCTACAAGTCCAATTACTGCAGCACTTACTCCTATTAATACAACTCCAACTTTTAAAATTTTATTCATAAACCCACTCCCTAAAGTTTTAATATTTTTATAATATCAAAAAAGAACTCAGCCATCAAGCTGAGTTTCAATTCAATAAACTTATATTGCTTTTATCAAAATTAATTAAAGATTTTCTCCATCAAAACTTTTATATTCACTAGGATTTTTATCATTACCTACATTATTTTGATTTTGGTGAAGTTTTTGTCTTCTTTCTCCTTTTTGATATTTCTTATCTTTTATCTTATCGCTCATTAAAAAACACACTCCCTTCAGCTTTATTTTTTCACAAAAGGTCGTATATAATACACTTTATTTAACGATAAGTGCCAAGTACCAATTAATAAATTGAAAAATTAATTCTACCAAACTTAATTTTTTAAATTATCTCTTCAGAAACTTCTCGCTTAACTTGTTACTTGTCATTTTTAACTTTCAACGTCTTACCTATACTTCAAATTCCTCTATTTCTATTGAATAACTTCCACAATGCTTACAAACATTGATTATTACTATATAACTTTCATTAACTTTTCCACTTTTTTGTAATCTATTAAAACTCATTCCTTCATATTCTCTATCTAATGTGCTAACAACATATTTTCTATCTTTTGCATATATGTAAAAATTAAATCCTAAAAAATCAAAAAATTTCTTTTTTTCTTCTAATCCTGTTTTACAATTTTCACATGGCAAATCAAAATATGCCTTTGAAAAATCAACTTTATCACTATTATTTAAAATTTCTATTATTTTTTCCTCATTAACATCCATAATTGGATTAACTTCATCATTTACGAAGTACTCTAAGTTCTGTTCATTTAATATATATTCTTTTTCGTTGTATTTAAATTTAAATTGCATTTAATCAACATCCCTTCAATTGAACTATAATCTATATCGTATTAACACATAATAACATATCAAGTTTATTTAATAAAGAGATGTAATTAAAGATAACATGAATTTTGTAAAATAATTATTAACAGTTCATCAAATTTAGTGTAAAATATAAAATAAGTCTTTCATAACTTAAAGAAATACTTAATATTACATTTACTAGGAATTTTTAGTAAATAACTACTTATTTAAAGGCGGGGGTTATTTTGAACAATAAACACATATATATAGTACTCTCAAGAACTGGTACTACATTTTCAAATATAATTGCACTTTTTACTCAAAAGGAATACTCTCATGTTTCGCTTTCTTTAGATGCTTCATTTACTCAGATGTTTTCTTTTGGACGTAAAATCCCTTCAAAAGTTTTACCTGCTGGATTAGTTGAAGAAAATCTTTATTCTGGTGTTTTTGCAATGTATCCTAAAAGTAAGTGCTTAGTATATAAAATTGATGTTACAGATGAACAGTTAACATATTTACAAAATTCAATAGATAATTTCTTTAAAAATAAAGATGATTATAAATATAGCGTTCTTGGTACAGTGACTGCATATTTCAATAGACCTCTTAAAAGAGAAAAGTATTATTTCTGCTCTCAATTCGTAGCTGAACTGCTTATTAATAGTGGTATATACAAAACGGACAAGCTTCCTGAAGTTATTAAACCTATGGACTTACTAGAGATTCCTAATAAAACTTTTGTATATGAAGGTATTATTAGTGAAGAAAATTATCAAAACTATCTTGAAAATAATTACTCAGTATTTAAATCTCAAAGATTATCAAAAGCTCTTTCAAGATTAATTCCGTAAAACTAATTAATATACAAATTATTCTAATTAAATATAAAAAAAATAAAGCTTAAACTTAAGCTTTATTTTTTATGTCATTTCTATTTTTTATTTATTAACTATAATTTATTTTTCCATATACCTTTTATGTTTATTACTTAATTAACAAATTGGCTTTTAACTTCATAACATATAATGTTTAGTATATTAAAGTAAGGAGTATTTTAAATGTATTCTGTAGATCTTCCATATCCAGAAGTAAATGTTAAAGATAAAAATCCTCAATACATTGATTTAATTTTACAAAATTATGCAAGTTCTATTTCTGAATTTGATGCAATTGCACAGTATACTTATCATCAAATATCTTATGTCTATGAAAACATTGAAGTTTCTCAAACACTTCGTGGAATATCAATTGTAGAAATGCATCACTTAGAATTACTTGGTGAAATATTAGTACAACTTGGAGCAGAACCTGGTTATTGGATTAATAATAAGAAACCACATTATTGGTCTTCTAAACTTGTTGATTATGATTTATCATCACTAAAATATATCTTAACAGTTGATATAAATGATGAAAAATCTGCAATAAAACAATATAAAGAAACAATAACAAAAATCAATGATGAAAATATAAATGATATTATTAAAAGAATAATATTAGATGAAGAATATCATATTCAATTATTGTTGGGACTTTATAAAAAGTACGTTGAACAATAATTTTTTGTCATTCTACTTAAATTACCTAAAAATGCTCATTCAGAGGTTATTTTTATACCTCTGAATGAGCATTTTTTATAACTTTTAATTAAAATCTTCAATTCTTATTATATTTTCAACATCTTTAACAGTTCTTAAATCATACAACTTATCTATTGAATCCTTTATTAAATATTCCTTAGTCTTATGAGTTATTAAAACTAAAGTCACTTCAACATTTTCGTCATTTTTTCTTCCCTTTTGAATAACAGATTTCAAACTTACTCTATTTGCTCCAAATATTGTAGTTATTTGTCCAAGTACACCTGGTTTATCATCTACAGTAACTCTAATATAATATCTGCTTTCCACTTCATTAATATCTTTTATTTTCTTTTCCCATAAGTTATTTCTTATAACTGGATTATTGTTATCTGTATCAATATTTCCTCTTAAAATAGCAATAATATCACTAACTACAGCGCTACCTGTTGGTAAATCTCCTGCTCCTCTACCATAAAACATTAAATCTCCAACAGCATTACCATTAATAAAAATAGCATTAAATGAATCATATACATTTGCTAATGGATGAGTTTCAGGAATCATTGTTGGATGAACTCTAAGTTCAAGTTTTCCATTATCATCTTTAGCAATTGCTAATAACTTTATAGACATTCCAAAATCGCTTGCATATTTCATATCTATAGGCTTTATCTTTGTTATTCCTTCTCTATATACATCATTAACTTTAACCTTTGTTCCAAAAGCTAATGAAGCTAATATAGCAAGCTTATATTGCGCATCATATCCATCAATATCTGAAGTTGGATCTGCCTCGGCATATCCCTTTTGCTTTGCTTCTTCTAATACTTCATCAAAATCTAAATTTTCTAGTTCCATTTTACTTAGAATGTAATTAGTTGTACCATTTACTATTCCAAATAATTCATTTATTTTATTAGCTGTAAGATTTTCATTTATTCCATTAATAATAGGAATTCCTCCTGCCACACTTGCTTCATATTGGAACATGATTCCCATCTCTTCAGCCTTCTCAAATACTTCATCTCCAGCTGTGGCAAGTAGCATTTTATTTGCAGTTACTATATGCTTTTTAGCTTCCATAGCTCTCATCATATATTCTTTAGCTGGATCTATTCCTCCCATAACTTCTACCACTATTTTTATAGAGTCATCATTTAATATTTCCTCAAAATCAGTAGTTAATACTTCTTCAGGAACAGCTACACCTCTATTTTTAGTAACATCTCGTACTAATACTTTAGATACCTCAATTTCATATCCTGATCTTTTCATTATCTCGTCTTTGTTTTGTTGTAGGATTGTAAATACACCTCTACCTACATTTCCTAATCCTAGCAAGGCTATTTTTACTTTTTTCATTAAGTAATCCCCCTTTATTTTTTTATATCCCCAATTTACTTTATAAGCTTGTCCATTGTTAGCACTTCATATTTTAGATAATAAATTGCTACACTAGACATCTTTTATTTATGACTTCTTATTTTGTTAAATTTTAAAAGTTCATTTTAAATTAGAAGTCAATTTGTATGTATTATAAATTAAAATTAATCATAATACATTAATTATAATACATTTCTTTAATTTTCCATACATTATTTTTTATAAAATTTTACAAAAATGATTAAAAACAAAAAAGGAACTGAAAATCAGTTCCTTTTTAAAAATAACTTTATCTCTTACTTGCATCAAATATTTCCCCGGCAGCTTTTGGTGCTTGTGAAGATCTTGAGAATATAATTAATGCAATTAATGTAACTATATAAGGGAATACCTTTAAAACAACTAATGGTATATTAGATAACTCTGGTATTACTTGCGCAACATTTGCTAATGTTGATGCAAATCCAAAGAAGAATGTTGATGCTAATATTCCTAAAGGTCTCCATTGTCCAAATATTAATGCTGCTAATGAAAGGAATCCTAATCCAGCAACACTACCATTAAACTCACCTGAATATGTTACTAATATAATACATCCACCTAAAGCAGCTAATGCACCTGATATTATAACACCCATATATCTAGTTCTCATTACATTGATACCAGCTGCTTGAGAAGCTTGTGGGTTTTCTCCACAAGATCTTAATCTTAATCCAAATGAAGTTTTATATAATAAGAATGCACTTATTATTAATATTGCTAATACTAACCATGTTGTAGCATAAGTTTTTGTAAAGAATAATGGTCCTATTACAGGAATGTCTTTTAATACTGGAATACTTTTTGGTAAAAAACCTAAAGTTATTCTTATATTACCACTACCAGTAATATTTCTTGCTAAGAATACAGTTAATGCTCCAGCCATCATATTAATAGCTGTACCACTTATAACTTGGTCTGCATTTAAATTAATACTTGCAAATGCGTGTAAAAGTGAGAATAAAGCTCCAACTATTGCAGCAACTAAAAGTCCTATCCATAACGCTCCATTAATGCCTGCTGCTTGAAGTTTTGATATTGTTAATGCTCCAGCAAAAGAACCTACTATCATAAATCCGTCTAATCCTATATTTACAATACCACTTCTTTCACAATAAAGTGCTCCTAAAGCAGTAATTAGCATAGGTATAGTATACGCTATTGCATAAGGAAAAATTTGTACTATTATATCCCACATTATTTTTCCACCGCCCTTTCACCAGATGTTTTTAATTTCTTGTCATTTCTTTTTTTCTTTATACTCTTAATTACTCTATCCATAACAACACTAGTTGCAGCAAAATAGATAATTGTAGCTATTATTGTATCAGCTAATTCTGGTGGTACTTTAACATTGGCATTCATGAATCCTTTACCAACATATAATACTCCAAAGAATAATGCTGATAATAATACTCCAAATGGACTGTTATTACCTAATAAGGCAACAGCTATTCCATCAAACCCTTGTGATGGCATTACACCTATTTGAAGTACTGTAGAGTTACCCATATATTGAGCAACACCAGCTAATCCAGCTAGTCCTCCTGCTATCATCATAGATACAACTATATTTCTATTTACAGGCATACCAGCATATTCAGCTCCAAACTTATTGTATCCAACTGCCTTTAATTCATATCCTAAAACAGTCTTATTTAAAAGGAACCAAACAACTAATACTGAAATTAATGCTAGGAATATTCCATAATTTATGTATGATCCACCTAATATGTTAGATAACCAATCAGCCTTTAAACTTGCTGTATCTGCTAATCTAGCTGATTCTGTTTCAGTAGTTCCTTTTAAATGTAGTGGAACCATATAATAAACTATCCAATATGCAGTCCAGTTCATCATGATTGCAGAAACAACTTCATTAACGTTAAATAATGCTTTTAAAGCTCCAGGTACAGCTGCCCAAATTGCTCCAGCTAATATACCGCATATAATCATTAATGGTAATAATATAGGTGATGGTAAATCAACTAATAACCCTATTGCAGTTACAGTAAAACCACCAGCTAACATTTGACCTGGAGTACCTATGTTAAATAATCCAGTTTTATTAGCAAATGCAAAAGATAACCCTGTAAGAATTAATGGTGTTGCAGTTGCAATTGAGTTTCCTATTCTTTGAGGATTCATAAGCCCACCCTTAAATAGATATGTATAACCATCTATTGGGTTAAATCCCATTGCTAGCATTAATAAAAATCCTGCAAGTAATCCTAAAACTACTGCCATTAAAGATTTTAATAATTGATTCTTATGCACTAAGCTTCCTCCTTCTTTATGCCGGCCATCATTAAACCAACTTCATTTTCATTTGTTTCACTAGCATTAACTATACCTACTAATTCACCATTGTTAACAACAGCTATTCTGTCAGATACATTTAAAACTTCATCTAATTCAAGAGATACTAATAAAACAGCTTTTCCTAAATCTCTTTGTTCAACTAATCTTTTATGAATATATTCTATTGAACCAACATCTAACCCTCTTGTTGGTTGAACAGCAATTAAGAAGTCTGGATTAGATTCTATTTCACGTCCAATTACACCTTTTTGTTGGTTACCACCTGATAAAGATCTTGCAATAGATTTTCCACCTTCTCCTGATCTAACATCAAATGTTTCTATAATTTTTTGTGCATATTCGCTAATCTTTGCTCTATTAATTAATCCCTTATTAGAAAATGGCTTCTTTTTATAAGCTTTAAGCACCATATTATCTTCCATTGTATAATCAAGGATTAATCCTCTTTTATGTCTATCTTCTGGAATATGTGCCATACCATCGTCTATTCTCTCACGTATTGAATCTTTTACTATATTTCTTCCTTTGAATATAATATTACCTGACTCAACACTTCTCATACCAGTTAAAGCTTCAACTAATTCAGTTTGTCCATTACCTTCAACTCCGGCAATACCAACAATTTCTCCTGCTCTGATATCTAATGAGAAGTTCTTTAATCCAAGTACTTTTTTATTGTTATTAACGCAAAGGTCTTCTATTTTAACAACTATATCTTTTGGCTTTGCTTCAGTCTTTTCAACTTTAAATGATACTTCTCTACCGACCATCATTTTAGCCATATCAGCTTCTGTAGTATCTTTTACATCAACTGTTCCTATGTATTTACCTCTTCTAATAACTGTACATCTATTAGCTGCTTCCTTGATTTCTTTTAATTTATGAGTAATTAAGATAATAGACTTACCTTCTTTAGTCATATTTTTCATAATTGAAATTAGTTCATCAATTTCACTAGGAGTTAATACCGCTGTTGGTTCATCGAATATTAACACATTTGCATTTCTGTAAAGCATTTTTAATATTTCAACTCTTTGTTGCATTCCAACAGAAATATTTTCTATTTTTGCATAAGGGTCAACATTTAATCCATATTGCTTAGATAATTCTTCAATTTTTTTTGCTGCTGTTTTAATATCTACAGTTAATCCTTTTCTAGGTTCACATCCTAAAATTATATTTTCTGTAACTGTAAAATTATCTACTAATTTAAAATGCTGATGAACCATTCCGATTCCTAAATCATTTGCTACATTAGGATTAGATATTTTTACTTCTTTTCCCCTAACTTTTATACAACCTCTATCCGGCTTGTACATACCAAATAACATTCCCATTAATGTTGACTTACCAGCACCATTTTCACCTAAAAGAGCATGTATTTCTCCTTCTTTTAGCTGTAAGGTAATATTATCATTTGCTACGATCCCTGGAAACTCTTTACGGATATTTAGCATCTCAACTACATATTCCATGGATATCCTCCTCTAAAAAAATATTTTATAAACATATATTATTAATTAATTTAAGTATATTATAATTTAATATACTTACAAATATAATCGAATAATTATATACGAACTTCATTTTAAGTATAATTTATATAATTCGTATTTTCAACATTTTTTTCATTGATTTTTATAAATAATATACTATATTAATTATTTTTACATCTTATTGTTAAAATCCCCATAACAAAGCTATCTCTTTGTCATTTTTTCCATAAATTTAATCCACTTTTTCTACAATTATTTACATTTATTTTTTAAATACTAAATTAATTTTTATTTACTTTAAATAAATTTTAACATTTACTGGAAATAAATGCCTTATTAAATACACTTTTTTAATTCGTGTATACTATTAATTTTTATGATTGAATTTTACACATAAAAAGAGCTATGTAAATCTCTTTAACATAGCCCCATTATAAGTATATTTTATAATTCTGTTTTAACTTCTATTTCACCATTCTTAATTCCATCTAATACTTCGTTAACTTTAGTAACAGTATCATCTTTTAAGTTTGGATTTTCTGCTGGTATACCAACACCATCATTTTCAGCATTGAAAGTTAATACTTGTCCACCTGGGAATTCACCATTTAATTGTGCTTCAATCATTTGATAAGCTGCTTCATCAATCTTCTTTATAGCTGAAGTTAAGATTACAGACTTGTCCCCTTCATATATACCATCAGCGTATTGGTCTGAGTCAACCCCTATAACCCATACTTCTTCACCGTTAACAACTCTTGTCTTAGCTTCTGTTATAACACCAGTTCCAACTCCACCAGCTGCAGCAAATATTGCTTTAACACCACTATCATACATTTGAGCTGCTAATTGTTGACCTAAAGCTGTATCAGAGAATGATCCTGAATAAACTACATTTTCAGCTTTTATTGTAACATTTGATCCAAAATGTTCATTAGCATATGCAACCCCTTGTTGGAATCCATAGTTAAACTTTTGAACTGCTGGTATTTCCATACCACCGATAAATCCTAAATCACCAGTTTGTAATTCAACAGCTGCTGCAACACCTGCTGCAAATCCACTTTGTTCTTCAGCAAAGTATATTGCAACTGTGTTATCTCCTACAACATAGTTATCTTTACCATCATTTGGTTCACCATCAATTATAACAAATTGTGCATCTTTATATTGTTCTTGAGCTTTATAGATAGCAGTTTCAAATTTGAAACCTGGAGTTACGATAAATTTGTATCCTGCATCATATAAATTTTGTATTTCTGTTAAGTAGTTAGCTTCAGTTTCTCCACCTGGTTGCATGTAGTTCTTTTCAATTCCAAGATTTTTTTCAGCTTTAATTATACCTTCCCAAGTTCCTTGGTTAAATGACTTATCATCAATTGTTCCTGAGTCTGTAACCATACCAACCTTTAATGTTGTTTCTGATGAATTTCCTGAGTTTCCTGAATTACTGTCGTTGCTTCCACATCCAACTAATCCAGTTACCATTAATGCTGAAAGCGCTAATGAAATAATCTTTTTTTTCATAAATGATTTCCTCCTAAATGCTCCTTTTTTGCTGATCTCAATACGTACTCTACTCTTTTTATTCAAAAAAAAAACGTATTAATTTCTAAAGTGAAATTAATACGTAGTAACTCTTTTGATTTTATTATAGAGTTCATATATATCAAATTCACTCATAGTCGGAACTTTTTGGCTTCCGGTAGAAACATCCCACCATATCTGGGACTTATATGAGTCATTTTATTATCTGCTTTTATTATAATTTATATCTTTTTTATTGTCAATATTAGTTTTATTTTCTATATTTTTTGGTTTTTTTGATTTTTTATGTATTTTTTCATCAAAACGTATGTTTATACAATTTTATCTTTTTATTACTATGTTATTTAACCAAATACTTTCAATTCTATTTATTAATATTATTTTTAAAAAATACCTATGTTAATAAAATTAACATAGGTATTTCTTATTATAAATATTATAATTCACTTTTAACTTCTATTTGACCTGATTTTATAGCTTCTAATACTTCACTAACTTTAGATACTGTTTCATCACTTAAATTTGGATTTTCTTCTGGAATACCAACAGCATCATTTTTAGCATCAAATATTAATGATTGCCCACCTGGGAATTCATTATTTAATTCAGCTTCTATCATTTTATAAGACGCTACATTAACTTTCTTAATAGCTGAAGTTAAAATTACTGACTTATTTCCTTCATAAATACCATCAGCATATTGATCTGAATCAACACCAATAATCCATGCTTCTTCACCATTAACAGCTCTTGTCTTAGCTTCTGTTATAGCACCCATACCAGTTCCACCAGCTGCAGTAAATATTACTTTAACACCTCTATCATACATTTGAGCTGCTAATTGTTGACCTAATGCTAAATCACTAAATGAACCTGAATAAACAATATTTTCATCCTTTAAACTAACATTTGTTCCAAGGTTTTCATTTGCATAAGCTACACCTTGTTGGAATCCAAAGTTAAATTTCTTAACTGCTGAAGATTCCATACCACCTATAAATCCAAAATCACCAGTTTGTAATTCAACTGCTGCTGCAACACCTGCTGCAAATCCACCCTCGTGTTCAGCAAACTGTATTGCAACTGTATTATCTGCTACAACATAGTTTCCATCTTCATCCATAGGTGCTCCATCAAGTATAACAAATTTAGCATCTTGATATTTTTCTTGTGCCTTATATATAGCTGTTTCAAGCTTAAAACCTGGCCCTACTATAAATTTATAACCTGAATCATAAAGATTTTGAATTTCTGTTAAATAATCAGCTTCTGTTTCTCCAGAAGGCTTTAAATAATTCTTTTCAATTCCTAACTTTTCTTCAGCCTCTATTATTCCTTCCCAAGTACCTTGATTGAATGATTTATCATCAATTGTACCAGAGTCAGTAATCATACCAACCTTTAATGTTGACTCCTTAGAATCTGCTGAATTATCATTGTTATTTCCACACCCAACTAAACCTGTTACCATTAGTGCTGAAAGTACTAATGCCATAACTTTTTTCTTCATTTGTACGTTCCTCCTAAATACTCATATCAAAAATCTATCTACTTAAATCCATATAAAAAGACGTATTATTTCCAAAGTGAAAATAATACGTCTTAACTCTATTAATATTCGTATCGAGTTTTTTGTACTAAGTTCACTCATAGTCGAAAATTCACGGCTTTCGGTAGAAACATCCCACCATATCTGGGACCTATATGAGTTGTTTTATCGTTCGTGTCCTATTATATTTAAAAATTTTTTCTCTGTCAATATTATTTATATTTTTTATTTTTAAAGATTTATCTTACTAAAAATATACTATTAATTATATTTATATATATTTTACTCTAATTGAATTAATTTACATTTAATATATATTTCTCCATAATAATAATAATAATAATAATCAAAAAGGACTATGCATTATTACATAGTCCTAATTTTATATCAATACTATAATTCAGTTTTAACTTCAATTTTATCTGCTTTAATAGCATCTATTACTTCATTAACTTTTGCAATTGTATCATCACTTAAGTTTGGATTTTCACTTGGAATACCAACTGCATCATTTTTAGCATCAAATCTTAATACTTGACCACCTGGGAATTCACCATTTATTTCATCTTCTATTATTTGATAAGCTGCTTCATCAATCTTTTTAATAGCTGATGTTAATACTACTGATTTATTACCTTCATATATTCCATCATCATATTGATCTGAATCAACACCTATAACCCATGCTTCTTGCCCATTAGCCACTCTTGTTTTAGCTTCTGTAATTACACCTATATTAACTCCAGCAGCTGCTGTAAAGATTGCTTTAACTCCATTATCATACATTTGAGCTGATAATTGTTGTCCTAAAGCTGTATCTGAGAATGATCCTGAGTAAACTATATTTTCAGCCTTTAAACTAACATTTGTTCCATAATGTTCGTTAGCATATGCTACACCTTGTTGGAATCCATAGTTAAACTTTTTAACTGATGGTATTTCCATTCCACCAATAAATCCAAAATCACCATCTTGTAATTGTACTGCTGATGCAACCCCAGCTATAAATCCACTTTGTTCTTCAGCAAAGTATACTGCAACTGTGTTATCTGCTACAAGATAATTATCATTACCATCATTCGGTTCTCCATCAATTAAAACAAATTTTGCATCTTCATATTGACTTTGAGCTTTATATATAGCTGTTTCAAATTTGTAACCTGGTGTTACTATAAACTTATATCCTGAATCATAAAGGTTTTGTATTTCTGTTAAATAACTTGATTCTGATTCTCCATTAGGTTGCATAAAAGTTGTTTCAAGTCCAAAACTCTTTTCTGCTTCCTTAATTCCTTCCCATGTACCTTGGTTAAACGATTTATCATCAATCGTACCTGTGTCAGTAACCATACCAACCTTTAATTTACCTTCTTCTGATTTTGATGCGTTGTTATCGCTTCCACAACCAACTAAACCTGTTACCATTAGTGCTAAAAGTACTAATGCCATAACTTTTTTCTTCATAAGTTTACTCCTCCTAAATGATCACATTTTTATATGAGTATAATATTGCTCTATATTCAAAATCAATAAATTACTATAGCGAAATTAATACACCATAACTCTTAGATGATTCGTATAGAGTTAATATATACTAAATTCACTCATAGCTGAAAATTTAAGGTTTTTCGTAGAAACATCCCACCATATTAGAGATTTATATGAGTCCTTTTTTTATTCGCGTTTCATTATAAATTATCTAATTTTCTTTGTCAATATATGTTTTATTTTTAATAAATTCAAACTATTCTTTATCTTTTTTCTTTACCATTAACTTAAAACTATTTAAATCAGCTACTTAAAATAATAAAAAAGAAGATTAAAACCACTTTTAGTTCTAATCTTCCCCCTTATGATTCTTTCTATACTATAAACATTTCTAACTATATTAGTATATTAACATTATATTCTCTTAACCACATATCTACTTGAATTAAATATGCTATCATTTGTGGACCTGTCATAAGTTGTCCATACCAAGGTGTCTTATATGCCTTTCCTTCGGTATCAACTATTTCTTGCACTTTTTCTTTATCTATTATTTCTAATATAGGTGAAGTTTTATCTTTTAGTATTTCATTCATCATGTTACAAACAATTTCTGTATATATAGGATTATGAGTCTTAGGATATGGACTCTTTTTTCTAAATACTATTTCATCAGGTAATATTCCAACAAGCGCCTTTCTTAATAGTCCCTTTTCTCTTCCATCTAAAAGCTTAACTTCTGGTGGTAAATTAAAAGCATAGTTAACTATTCTATAGTCAGCAAAAGGAACTCTAACCTCTAGGCTATTATACATACTTACTCTATCTTTTCTATTTAATAAATTTACCATAAACCATTTTAGATTCAAATAAAATAACTCTCTCATTCTATAAGTTCTTTTATCTTCATTATCTAAATGTGGTACTTCTTTTAATGTTTTTAAATATTCTTCATTAGTAAGTTCTTCAATTTTTAAATTTTGTAGATTTTTATTTAACACTGTCTTTCTTTCACCAACAGATCTTGACCATGGGAAAGTATTTGCATATATCATTTCATCATGTGTGAACCATGGATATCCTGCAAATAGCTCATCTGCGCATTCACCTGATAGTCCAACTACAAAATCTTTTCTAATTTCCTTACAAAATAGTAATAATGATGAGTCAATATCCGCCATCCCTGGTAAATCACGAGCAATAGTTGCTTCTTTCAAAGCTTTTGCTAAATCCTCATGTTTTAAAATAACCGTTCTATGATCACTATTTATTTCTTTTGCCATAAATTCTGCAAATTGTTGATCTGATGTTGGTTGAAATAATGATGCTTTAAAATATTTATCATTACCTTCATAATCAATTGAATAAGTTGTTAATTGCTTACCTCTATTCTTAAATTCTTCTGCTGCAATTGCTGAAATTGCAGATGAATCTAACCCTCCTGACAAGAAAGTGCATACTGGCACATCACCTACTAATTGTCTTTTTATAGCATCAACTAATAAACTTCTTGCATGTTCAATTGATTCATCAACAGTTTCATTTAATTCTTCGGCTTTAACCTTAAAATACTCCCAAACCTTAACATTTCCCTTTGTAATTAACATACAATTTGCTGGAGCTATTTCTTTTATTCCTTTATATACTGCACTTCCTGGTGCCACTGATGGTCCTAAAGCAAAAAGTTCTGTTAATCCATCTCTATCAACTTCTGCTTTTACCTCAGGATGTGCTAATATAGTTTTTATTTCGGAACCAAAGATTATTTCACTCCCCTTAATTGAATAAAATAAAGGTTTAACCCCCATTGGATCTCTTGCTAAAAATACTTGATTTTTATCCTCATCATAAATAGCAAACGCAAATATTCCATTTAATTTATTAATAGCATCTATTCCCCAAGCAATATATGCTGTTAATAATACTTCAGTATCTGAATATGCATCAAATGTATAATTTTCACTTAATAGTTCCTTTCTCAAATCCTCTGTATTATAAAGTTCACCATTATAAACAATGACATACTTTTTACCACCTACAATTTTTATCATAGGTTGTTTTCCGCCCTCTGGATCCACAACAATTAATCTTCTGTGTCCTAACAAAACATTCTTCGAATAATACTCTCCCTCACTATCAGGTCCTCTTTTCTCCAATGTTTTAACCATCCTAGTTAGAGTATTTCTCATTTCTTGTATATTTCTATTGAAGTCTACCATTCCAGCAATTCCACACATATAATTTCACCTTCTCATTAAATTCATATTATAGAATATGAGGAAACCTGTCTAAAAGTGAATTGCATTATTATATTGTAGGAACGCAAAAATAAAATGATTATATACAATAATTGGTCCTCCCCCTATAATACTTTTATTTTTTTCTGTATTAGCAACTGCACTGCTACCTAGCAATTTATTTTGGATTAGATAATATCTTCTTTTTTTCGTTACTTACACGTGAAACCCTAAACTATATGACAAACCAGAAAGCGGAATCGCTTTTGCGATTCCGCTTTCTTTGCTAAATGTATATTGTTTAATTTGGATTGCCTAATAAATTATTTTTCATTTTTTATTGAGATTACTAAAGTAGTAATTAGTCCACCCCATAATACAATTGCTCCAATAGCAAAGTAAGTTATTGCTGTTGCTGTCATAATTAAACTACCTCCTCTTTCATCTCTTCTTCATCTTCATCTTTAAAGTTCTCTATTGCTTTATTATTCCACGGTCTTCTTGAGAATAATAATGCCCCTATAATACCTAAACCAATAACTGACCATCCATATGCAAATAATTCTGGTAAATTATATCCGCCATAAGGTGCTTTTAATTCAGTTACGAAGTTACTTACTAACATTATTGCTAACATTGTTGGTGTTACAAATTTAACAGTGAAATCCCACCACTTACCGATTCTAAAGTAAGATGTTTTATTTGTATGTTCTCTTATAACTGAAGGTTTTATTATCCAACCAATAACAATTGCTTCTAATAATCCAACAACTACTATTCCATAACAATTAACGAAGTTATCCATAATATCTAATATATATAATCCAGCACCTGATGCAAATGTAGCACTTACCACTGCACCTATTAATGCTATTCCAGAAACTACTTTTTTACGTTCCCAACCAGTTTTGTCTATTACTGCAGATGAAACTGCTTCTACTAAAGATACACAAGAAGTTAACCCTGCAAATACTAAGCAAGCAAAGAATAAACATCCTAATATTGTTCCCCATGTTCCCATAATAGTAAATACTTTTGGGAAAACTATAAATGCTAATCCAATACCACTTGATACAACTTCTTCAATTCCAACACCTTGACTTGTTGCCATAAATCCTAAAATTGCAAAAACCCCTATAGCACATAAGAATTCAAATCCACAGTTTGCAAATCCAGTCATAAAAGCACTATTATTTATATCTGTCTTTTTAGGTAAATAACTTGAATATGTCATCATAATACCCATAGCCAAACTTAATGAATAAAATACTTGTCCATATGCAGCTATCCAAACCTTAGGTTCCATTACCTTGCTCCAATCTGGAGTAAATAATTTATTTAAACCTAATGTAGCACCTTCTAAAGTTACACCTCTGATTACTATTATTACCATTATAGCTACTAATGTAGGTAGTAATACTTTATTTAATTTTTCTATACCACCTTTAACACCTCTATAGCATATAAACCAACTTATTGCCCAAACTAATAAAATACCAATTAATACAGGCCATATTACTGAACCAAATTGAAATGGTGATTCAGTAAGCTTTAAGAAATCATCATAGAAATAAGTATTTGGGTCGCTTCCCCATCCTTTATTAAAGCTTAATGTAAAATACTTCATAGCCCAACTTAAAATCATTGAATAATATCCAAGTATGAAGAAAGCAGTTATACTTGGCCACCATCCAAGCCATTCCCACTTTTTATTTCCTCTTGCCATTGCTAATGGAGTTGACCCTCTAAACTTATGTCCCATTCCATACTCTAAAATTAATAGAGGAATTCCTGCTGTAAATATAGCAAAGAAATATGGAACTAAAAATGCTCCTCCTCCATTTTCATATACTAAATACGGAAATCTCCATATATTCCCTAAACCTACTGCCGATCCTACTGCAGCTAAAATAAAACCTAATTTCGTCCCCCACTGGTCTCTTTTGTTATCCATATCATTTCCCCCTTTTGGTATATTTTATTTTTCCGAAATTACTCTTGTATTAATGTTATATTATTTTGATATTTTTTTCAATCTTTTTATGAAAATCTATCAATATTCATCTAATTTTACTTAACAATTTATCAATATTTTCTTCATTTTATTTTTTATAAATAAAATATACCCTCAACCCTTGATATTACTAGCCTTATTCAAAAATTATTTTTTCCCTAAATTAAGGAATTTAATTGCTTTATATCTCATTCAACGTTTACATTGTAACTTTATATGAATTTTCCGTTAAAATTTTTATGAATTTATAAATAAAACAGTAAACTTATTATTATTTTATCAACAAAAATAAGTTTACTGTTTCAATTTATCATTTTATTAAATTATTTTTCTATTTTATTATTCAAATCTACTTTTAAGAAATTCTGCAACTCCATCTTCTTCACAACTTCCTATAACATCTGTTGCTATTTTCTTAATTTCATCTGCTGCATTAGAAGTTGCGTATGATTCATCTGCTAATTCAAACATTGGTATGTCATTAACATTATCTCCAAAACATATAACTTTATCATAATTTATATATTTTGATAGATATTTAATTCCATTTGCTTTAGAGGCTTCACTACTATATGCCTCTAAGAAATAACAATCTTCATAAACATCTCTATAATAATTAACATTTATACCATCTATCTTACTTATTTCTTCTGCGATGCTTTTTATTTTTTCATATTCATCAAAAGCAACAAAATTAATTATATTTGACTTCAATACAGATTCTTTATAATCTGTTACCTTTACAAATGTTTTTAATTTTTTATCTGCTCTTTCCTTATAAAAATTATATTCATAAGCATGTTCAAATTCTTTATGATATACCCATAAATGATTTTCCAAAATTCCATATACTAATGGATTTTTATTATACTTTTCAAAAATATCTAACACTTTATATGTTGATTCTGTATTTATATCTTTTATATCAATATATTTTAACTCTTTTGTATCATATATTAAAACACCATTCATCAATGCTACAGGTAATTTTAATTTTAAATCTTGTAATATTTCAACAGCTGTAGCTGGTGTTCTAGCAGTTGCAACTGTGAAATTCATTCCTAAAGAAATAAGATTATTTATAATTTCAACTGATTTTTGGGTCACTTTCCTATCCTTATTTATTAATGTTCCATCTAAATCTGTAACAAACAGTTCCATTTGCCCACTCCTCTTTTGCTTATTTATAATTGGTTATTCAGTTTAACACATATTTTAAATTTTTACTAGCAATAAATTAAAAGAGTTATGTAATCTTTATTTTATGTATATATTTATTATATCCACAAAATATTATTACATAACCCCTCACATCTAGTTTTAATTACGCTATATTAAAATCTACATATTCATTTAAAATATATCCATTTGATTGTTTATAGCTTATTTTACTCCACTCACCATTATCTTCTAAAACAGAAATCTTTTCACCCATAGCTATTGTTCCAATTATGTCTGATTCAAAATTATTACTTTCTCTTACTTTTAATGCAACCGTAACTACAGTTCCTTCTTTCATAGCAACATTTTCAGCTATACTTCTATTTTGTAATACTACATAATCTTTAGATACATAACCATATCCATTGTTAAATTTAATTTTATACCATGAATTAACAGTTTCTACTATTTCAATAGTTGCACCATTCTTTAATGATCCTATTACTGAATAGCTTGTTCCTGCTCCACTTCTTACATTCAATGTATCATTAACTTTTATTGTTCCTGTTGTACTTGTAGATGGTGTTGTTGTAGTATTATTTGAACTTGAATTGTTGTTGCTTGAACTTACTGTAACGTAGTCCTTACTAACATATCCGTATCCGCTTCCATATTTTATTTTGTACCAACTTCCACTTGTTTCTACTATTTCAACAGTTGCACCATTCTTTAATGA
>NZ_JBCOAB010000007.1:0-93277 GCF_040227035.1 Clostridium sp. RTP31139st1_H3_RTP31139_211217 | reverse complement strand
TGAATAGCTTGTTCCTGCTCCACTTCTTACATTCAATGTATCATTAACTTTTATTGTTCCTGTTGTACTTGTAGATGGCGTTGTTATAGTATTGTTTGAACTTCCGCTATTGCTACTTCCACTATTTGAACTTGAATTGTTACTACTTGAACTTACTGTAACATAGTCCTTGCTAACATATCCATATCCGCTTCCATATTTTATTTTGTACCAGCTTCCACTTGTACCTACTATTTCAACCTTAGCTCCATTACTTAATGATCCTAAAACAGAATAATTAGTTCCAGCTCCACTTCTTACATTTAATGAATTACTTACTTTTACAGTACCTGTTTGTACAGTTTCTGTCGTTGTAGAATCTCCTGGCTTTTGTGTTCCTGAATTATTTAATATAACATTATTATTTAAATAATCCATTATTCCATTAACAATTCCTTCAGCAACCTTATCTTGATAACTACTAGAACTTAAATTTTGCGCTTCAGTAGGATTAGAGATAAATCCACATTCTACAAGACTTGAAGACATTGATGCAGTTTTAATAACCGCATAATTTGCTGTTTTTACCCCTCTATCAGTTGCATTTGTAGCTTGGATTAAATCATTTTGTATATCTGTAGCTAACTCCTTACTATCTTGTCTCGTTGAATAATAATAAGTTTCGATTCCTTTTGCGCTAGAATTTGTAGCAGAATTTTGATGTATAGAAACAAATACATCTGAACCTTCTTTGTTAGCCATATAAGTTCTATCAGTTAAAGATAAATATGTATCATCATACCTACTCATCTTAACTTCTACACCTTTAGCTTTTAACTTAGCTTCTATTTTTTTAGATATTTGCAAGTTAATTTCATCTTCAAGAACTCCATTTTGTACAGCTCCATTATCAACTCCACCATGTCCTGGATCAATAAATACCTTGTAGTAATCTCTATCTACATTTTTAACATTACTTCTAGCATAACTAGCTGTACTTATACCCTCTTCAGTTATACATACTTCTAGTATGTATACGGTATCCTCTGTTTGTTGAGATACAAAAGTACTACCTACTGATTTTCCAACAAGCTCACCATCTACTATTTCAGCCACATTTTCATTATATATAGTCCAGCCTTCATCTATTGGTAAATTAATAGCTTGTCCTACAGTTAAAACTAATCCATCTTCTAATACAATTTCTTCATCTTTATATTTTTCTAATAATTTAATTAGATCACTTTCAGATACATTATAAATTCCTTCTGCTTTTGCTATATGAGATGGAGTAATTAATATTCCCGAAAGTATTAATAAGCTTAATATCTTTAATTTATTAATGGTAACCACCTTGCTTTCTATTTACATATACATTTATTATACATATTTTTACGGCAAAATAAACCAACTTTTATTAATATTTTGCTATTATCCAATTTTTAATTGAAATTCTCTTATTTTTAATTTATAAATAATAAAAAATTACAATATATTTTTATCTATATTGTAATTTTATATAAAATATTATTTAATTTTTTCCCATGCTATCATCACAAACTCTTTACCTGTTTCAGACTTAATTAAATTTTCAGCTCTTTTAATTGCTTCAACTTCTTCTTTAGTTACATCTGCAACTTTATAATCCATAAACTCATCTCCTTTAAATGATATATTATAGTTTTTGAAATTTTAACTATAGGTATTCATTTAAATTTAAGAATTTATTTTTTACTACTTTATTACTTTTACTAACTCTTCCTCTATCCCAATCACAGTTTTATTATTTCTGATATATCCAAGCATGATTTCAACAGCTTCTTTTGATATTACTTCACCGCCACAAATTAATGGAATTCCTGGTGGATAAGGAATTAATGCTTCTTTTGAAATTTTCCCTATACTCTTCTTAATATCAACATACTCAAAATCTTTATCAAATACTTCATATGGCTCTAATACTTTTTCAGGAATTATACTATAATAATTTTGATATTGATTATCTACTATTAATGATAAATCTAATTTTTCAATTGAATTATAAATCTTTTCAAAATCTTTTTCTAAATTAAAAGGTGATAAAATTAATACTACTCCACATGCAAAACTCATTTCACATTGTATTTTCATCTTTCGTAAATAGTCTAACAATTTATGTCCACTATATCCTTTTGGCAAAGTTAATATATACCTACTTAAATCTAAATTATAACCCTGTGGTAAGTCTTCTTCTTTTAAAATACTTACTTTATTTAACGTATTAATTTTAATACTCCACTTATTTGCCAAACCTATTAATTTATCATAATCTTTTTCTCCATAATTATCTAAATAATATCTTGAATAATCTAATGATGACATTATTAAATATGATGGTGATGTTGTCATAAAAGCTTTTAAATAAAAATCAACATTCTTATCATTATTTACTAAAAGATATGAACCTTGAGTTAAGCTAGGCAAAGTCTTATGTGCACTTAAAACAATATAATCCGCATATGAAACTATAGATTTAGGCAACCTTTCACTTATTCCATAATGAGCTCCATGTGCTCCATCTATAATTATAGTCAATCCTCTTTCCTTCAAATCTTTTAATGTGTCAAAAATATCATATCCTATCCCAAAGTAATTAGGATAAGTTAATATTATTCCTCTTGCATTATTACATCTATCTAATGCTTTATATATTTCCTTTTCTGTTGGTGGTAAAAATAACCCTTTATCTTCATGAATTACAGGTTCTATATACTTTACCTTTAATTTTCTTAAAATAAGTCCGTTATAAACTGACTTATGACAATTTCTTTCTACTAAAACTTCATCCCCTTCATTAAAGGCATCAAAAATAGAAGCTAAATTTCCTGCTGTGCTGCCATTAACAACAAAATATGCTTTTTTAACCCCATATGTTTCTGCTAATAATTCTTGAGCTTCTTTTATTATCCCTTCTGGTGCATGAAGATTATCTAATGGATCAACTTCTGTAATATCCAAGAATCCCATATTTAATGCAAATTCTTTTCCTATATCATCTCTTAAAAATCCAATACCACTTTTATTTCCTGGCATTGAAAGAATAAGATTATTCTCTTTTTTATATTTTAATACTTCTTCTAATAAAGGTACTTTTTTACTCATATTTTCCTCTTCTTACTTAATTACTTGAACTGTCATATTATTCAATACTTTATTAGCTGTATCAATAATATAATCTATAGGCATTTTATCTAAATCTTCAGTTTCATCAATATATAACATACCATCTCCAAACATAGTATCATATGTTGATATTCCCATAGCTAATCTCACACTTTGCTCATTTGCAAATAATCTTTTTAGCCTAAAGCTCTTTATTAATTTCTCAATATCTTCTTTTTTTAATTTTTCTCTATAAGAATCAACATCTTTTATTAACTCTTTCACAATTTCTATTGATTTATCCACATTTTCATGTGCAGTACTATAAGTTATTTTATAAACTTTTATATATTCTTCGTTTGCTACTCTAGTTAATACATCATAAACTAATCCATGCTTTGTTCTTAATGTATCAAACAAAATTGAGTTTACACCTTCTCCAAAGTATTGATTAAAAACTCTTAATGCTTTTATTTCCCATTGATTTAATTCATTAATTGGAAATATAATTTGTACCTTTGCACTATTTATATCTTCCTTTTTATTTATAAATACTCCAGTCTTAGGATAATTAATTACTTCTTCATCTTCAGGAAGCTTTTCACTTCTCCAGTCAATAAAGCAATCTTCTACCATATCTCTAATATCTTCAAATTCTAAATCTGAAATAATAGTAATTGTTGCATTATTTGCACAATAATAATCATTAAAGAAGTCTATTGTATCATCTATTGTCATGTTATTTAATGATTCTTCAGTTCCTATAATAGGATACTTAAGTCTTCTATTATCCATACAATTATAATAAAGCTTATCCTCTGTGTATTGCTCTAAATCTTCATCCCATTCCTTAAGTTCTTGCTTTATTACTTCCATTTCTTCTTTAAAACCTTCTTCAGTAAATACTGGTTGTAAAAGAATATCTGAAAATAAATCTAATCCTTTTTTTAAATCTTCACTTAATAATGTTCCATAAAACACAACATAAGGATAATTAGTCATAGCATTTTGGAATCCAAATATATTGCTTAATTCTGTGTTTATTTGTTTTTCACTTCTTGTTTCTGTTCCTTTATAAACCATATGCTCAGTTACATGTGCTACTCCAAGCTTTTCACCATCTCTTGAAGCTCCTGCATCTAATGATATGCATATAGAACTTAACTCACTATTACTTTTTTTATAAATCAACTTTAATCCGTTATCAAAAATATACTCTTCCATTTATGTATCACCTCTTATTTTTTGCTTAAACACAAGCTATAAACTCTACGGCTTTATTCAATAATATTTATTAATATTATAAACCAATATATTTTAATAATAAACAATAAGGACAAGCAAATGCCTGTCCTTATTCGTTATCTTATTCAGCTTTAAGTGCTATTGCACATTCAATTCTCTTCTTTTGCATTTTACATCCTATTTCATAAGGAATATTCATATCTCCATTAAATGCAAAGTTATTTGATTGACATCCACCACTACAGTAGAATCTTGCCCAACATTCTCTACATTTTGGCTTGTTATAGATGTGAGCCTTCTTAAATTTCTTACCTAATTCAGCATCATAAGTATCATCATAAATGCTTCCTAGCTTAAATTCTTCCTTACCTACAAATTGGTGACATGGATAAACTTCTCCTTGTGGAGTTATTGCAACATATTCAAATCCTGCACCGCATCCTGAAATTCTTTTATAAACACATGGTCCACCATTTAAATCAATGTTAAAGTGATAGAAGTTGAATTCATCTCCTTCTTTCTTTCTTCTAGCCATTTCATTATATAGTTTATCATAGTTTTCAAATATTTCTGGTAAGTGCTCTTCTTTAAGCTCTAAGAAATGTCCTTTTTCTAAAACTACTGGTTCAATTGAAATTTCTCTAAATCCTTCATTTACCATAGCCTTAACATCTTCATAGAAGTCAGTATTAGCTCCTGTAAATGTTCCTCTTACATAGTAATGCTTAGATTTATCTCTCTTTTCAATCATTCTCTTAATATTTGGAAGTATATCATCATAAGAACCACTTCCATCAACTTTAATTCTTACATTATCATTAACTTCTTTTCTACCATCTAATGAAAGGATTATGTTACCCATTTCTTTATCCATGAAATCCATCATTTCTTCAGTTAAAAGAGTTGCATTTGTAGTCATAGTAAATCTGATATTCTTGTTCCAAGCCTTTTCATTTTCTCTAGCATAAGCTATTATTTCTTTAACTTTGTCCATGATCATTGTTGGTTCTCCACCAAATAAATCAATTTCAATGTTTCTTCTTGGACCACTTCTCTTTACTACGTAATCTATCGCCTTTTTTGCTGTTTCAACAGACATTACACCTTTATGTCCATTATACTCACCTTCATCAGCAAAACAATATTTACATCTTAAATTACATCCATGAATTATATTTAAACATACTGCTTTAATATAATCTCTATCATCCATTGATGAATGTGCTATATCTTCATATTGATCTCTTGAATATAATATATCTTCATCTATAAGCTCTAATAATTCTTCATAAGCTTCTGATATAGTTTCTTCACCATATTTAGCTCCAAATTCTTTTATAAGTTCTTCTTTATCTCTTAGTTTATTATCATCTACTAAATCGTAAACTAATTCGTCTACAATATGTACAGCCCCTGTATTAACGTCTAAAACAAAGAAGTTATCTCCTTGTTTAAATTTGTGTATTAAAGCCATTTCACAATTCCTCCTAGTATTCTTTTTTATTAATACGCTCTTTCTCGCGATTACAACCTAATAATTCATTTAATCCTAATATCAATTAGATAAACTCAACTTCCACATAATTATAATAAAACTCCTTATCCTCTTAACTAGATAAGTACATCTTGTGTAATTTCTACTAACTAAATCACAGATTCCAATTCAAAGGAAACTCCTTCTCCCTCCAGTCGAATGAGTAAATTCGGTTAACTAAATCACAGATTTAGAACCTCATTTATAAAGTTAAGCAGTAACTAGTAAATAGTTACTGCTTGTCCTTAATTAGTTTTCACACTCTAAGTTAGCAACTGTGCAAGAAGTTTTGCAAGCTGATTGGCATGAGTTTGCACATTCTTTGCAACCTGGTTTGCAAAGACTGTTTTTGATGTTTGTCTTATTGATTGTTTTTATGTGTTTCATGTCGAATCCTCCAATAAAAAAAATATACCGTGGTAATTATAGCACAATTTTCTATGGTAATAAAGCTATTATTTTCCCATTCAAAAATGCAACTATCTCACTTTCTTATTATAATATAGCAACTTTAAAAAAATACCAAATAATATTTTTTATTAAATTTAAATAATAAAAAAGCATTTACTATTAATTTACTTACATTATAATAAACAAAAGTAAATTAATAGTAAACACTCTTTTATTTTCTATAATGATGTTTCTTTTTTTATTTCTTCTATCATATCATCTTCTGACATAGTTTTATCATCATATGGATTATAAATATCATTTAAATATACTGTGTAATATACATTTTTACTTTTCTTTTCTTTCTTCTTTTCGCCTTGATTACTAGCTTTTTTATCAATATTATTTTTAACTAATACCCCAGCTGCAACTGATGCCACAACTGCTGATAGTGCTCCAAAAATAATCTTCTTATTGTTTCTTATACTCATACTCTCCACCTCACTATTATAAAAGATTATATCCATATTAATTATCCAAGTCAATTTATAAATTAGTTAATTTTTCGTTACATAATTAAAACTGCAAAAATACATTTTTTATCTAATATCTACTTATTATTTTGCCCAAACTTCTCTCTTTCTATATCTATATTATCCTTTAAATCATTAAAATTATTTTTATTATTAGACTTAACTATACTTTCAACATTTACAATGGAAGTATTGCTACTTTCACTTTCTACAAATATATCCTCTTCATTTAATTTATCCTTAAATCCATTCATGTTACCATCTCCTTTCCTTATAATAATTCTATATCACTATAAATATAACTTTGTTTCAATCCTTCTATCATATTCTGACCAACTTCCAGCTTCTGTTTTTTCCTTTATTTGTTCTATCTTATTCATAGTTGCATCAATAGAATCGGCAGAATTAAGAATAAAAGATTCCTCCATTCTCATTTCCCTAGGTGATCCATACTCAAGTTTTCCATGATGCTGTACTATACATCCTTTTATTCTTGTAATAAAATCCTCACTATAAAAACCAGGATTATCATTAAATGCTTTTTCTATCATCTGTATTCCTATTACTATATGACCTTCCATTTCACCTCTTAATGTATACTTAAATGGTCCATCATAATATAATTCATATATTTTCCCTATATCATGTAACTTTGCTGCCAAAATTGCAATTTCTTTATTTCTACAATTATACCTTTCACAAAGCATAATTGTTAAATACATTACTCCTAATGTATGCTCTGCTAATCCCCCTATATAGTTATGATGCATTGAAACTCCTCCAATGGCTCTTTTAAATTTTTCTAAGAAACTTTCATCTTTAAAGAAATAATCATTTAAAGCCTTTCCTTCTCTTGAAATTATATATTCATCTGTATACAATTCAATTTCAGTCATTATATCCTCTATATCCCTTTTTACTGTAGGCAAGTAATCTATAGCATTATACTCTTTTACCAATGCATATTTTTTAACTTCTAAGTTAACATCTCTCTTACCCTCTATTTCTATAACCTTTCCTTCAATAATATCTCCTGTTTTATTTGGTATAGTTGCTTTTATTTCACCTGTTTTATCTGCTAAAATACATACTACTTTACTTGTATCCCTAAATATTACCCTCATTACCATCAATGATATTTTTATTTCTGTACCATTTTTGATATCTTTCAAAAATACTTCCTTCTTCATTTGTTAATTCCTCCAAAGACTATACTCATCCTATAACTTAGTTTAACCTAAAAAATACTAAAATATTTTCCTAACTTATCATCTAATATTCATAAAGTTATTTTTTTATATAATAGAAACCCATATAGATTAGACACTCCTATTTGCCTAATCTATATGGGTAATTTTATTTTTATATTCATCTAAAGTAGTTATTTCATTCCAAGTAATATTCCTATATATCTTGTTCTTTTAATTATTTCATATAATCCAAATGTTATTAAAACCGATAACAAGTTTATTATAATTATAGAAAACCATTGTGGAAACATTAATGGTAATATAAAAAATGCTAATGTTAATAAAATAGTTTGATGCATAATATATACTGGAAATGACGCTTTATTTAAATACCTTAATAATTTATTTTCTTTATTCATATATTTTATTCCATAACCAACTATAGTTATGATAGCCGTAATTATCATAGAACATTTAATTCCATTTTCAGCTATATTCTTTAAGATACCTATTTCCATGTTTCTTAAGCTTAAAAAATATCCAAGTCCTAATATAATAATAATTCCATTTGATATTGCAAATGTTCTTCTATATTTAAAAATAGCATTTATATAATCAATATCACTATAAGTAATATATCCAAATAAGAACATTAAAAGATTTAAAATTAATCCCTTTCCACCAACCCCTGGTACCATTTCTGCAATAAAAGTTAATGCAATAACTATAAATAAACCGTATTTACTTAAAATAACATTTTTAATTTTGTTCATTACTTTCTTTCCACCAATAAGCTTAAAGCATTTAATAATACTAACACCAATTAATGAAATCACAAATAAAAATAATATGAACCAAAGGTGTGCAGGTGTGAAACCTCCATCAAACCCCATGAAATCACTTACATTCGTAAAGAACATTTTCATATGACTAAAATAGTTTATATTACTTTCACCTCTCCAAAGTCTAGCTAAATAAGTTTGAGGAGGTACTATTACTATTATTCCAAATATAAATGGAAGTAATAGCTTTTTAGTTCTTTCTTTTATGTATTCAAATTCACTTCTTCTTTTAAGAGCAAAATATGTTGATGCCCCAGCTAAAAAGAATAATAAAGGCATATACCAAGAAAAAGTTAATAGTATAAATATGTTAGAAAAAATATTACTTTTTTCTGTTTTAATATAAAAATCTCCAAAGTCTGTAAATATTGCTGATGTATGATAAATAAACAACATTAATATGCATATGTTTCTTATCCAATCGATTTCTTTTCTTCTCATAAATTCTCCTTAATTTTATGAATATTTTGTAAACGTAATATATACTACTTTTATCATACTTTTTAACTATTTACTACTAATTTTTTTTGCTTACTTTGTACTTATATAATAATAGGCAATGTATTAAAATCAAATACATCGCCCATTATTATATAAAATACTTATTAACTTATTCTCCAATACCGCTCTTTTCAATACTTTCAGCAAATCCATGTAATAATTTATTAATTGGTTTCTTTAAGAATAATGAAATTAATATAAAGATTGCTCCAAATATTAACAGAACAACTATATCCTTAACCAATACACTTTGAACTACTCCACCTATAGATTCTCTTGCAAGTGAAATCGCATAAGTGAAAGGTAAAAATGGATTAATTGCTTGGAAGAACTTTGGTGTTAATTGAATTGGGAATGTTCCTCCTGAACCACCTATTTGTAAAACTAATAGTACAATTCCTAATACTTTACCTACATTTCCAAGCACTGAGCATAGTGAATATAATATAAATGTAAATATAATGCTAGTAAATACACTACTTAATACAAATAAAGCCGGATTTACACAATATATTTTTAAAACATATAAATCCCCTAATGATACTATTATCGCTTGAATTATTGCTATTGTCATAAATAACAACATTTTTCCAAAATATTGTGATGCTGCAGAGTATTCACCCTCTGCTTCAACAGTTAGCATAGATGCCAATAATAATAATCCTACCCATAATGATAATACTGTATAGAAAGGTGTCATTCCTGTTCCATAGTTACCCATTGGGAATAATTTATTTTCTATAATATTAACAGGATTTGATAAAAAGTCACTTCTTGTATCTACATCACTCTTTAAATAATTTATAAGCTCTTTAATATCTGTACTATCATTAACACTTCCTATTTTACTTATTAAATCATTAAGCAAATTTTCAGCTTCTGGAAGTTTTGATTTTACAAAATCAATCCCCTCGATACCCTTATCAGCACCTTCATAAACAGTATTCATAATATCTGTTACTTGTGGTAATTTATCTTGTGCTTCTTTTAATACTGATACTACATTATCTGCTACAGTATATGCATCATCAAAAATAGTATTAATTTTATTAGTAATATTTGAATCAAAGTTATTATATAAATCATTTGTAATATTACTTACATCATTAGTAAATGATATAACGTTATTTAATAAACTTAAATCTGGTGTTCCACCATTAGCTATACTATCTTTAACTGTATTTAACGCAGTAATTGATTTATTTATTGCTCCTTGAACGTTTGTTAAGGTATTAATAATATCATCAAATTTTCCTGGATTAAATTTATTCATAGTTTCTAATATTCCAATTAATGATTCAGCACTCTTATTTATGCTATTTAACTTTTCTAAAATACTATCAACTATTTCTGGTGCATATGCTGATCCTGAATTAATTGCATCAACTAATGCACTTGTATTTGTAGAAATTTCATTTGCAATTTCATTTAATATTTTTATATCATTCTTTATTACAGGTGCAATATTATTTAAATTACTTTTTGAAGTACTTAAAAATTCTTCTAAATTTGTACCTAACTTTTGTGAATTTTCTAATGTTTCAGTTATTAAAGGAATATCATTTTGAATATCTGAAATTAATGTTTTTAATTTATCAGCTCCATCTCCAGCTAAATTTACAACATCATTTATATTAGAAAACTGACTTTGAACCTCTAATAATTGATTATAAATATTATTTAATCTAGGAAGCTGATTTTCTAATTCAGTTCCTAAATCTTTTCCTACTCCAAAGATTGCATCACTTGCAGTTTCTACAACTGCTTTACTTACCTTTTCTTGTATAGCACTTGCTCCCTTATCTGTAAGCTTAGGCGCAATTGCATTTATCTTCTCATTTACTGTATATATTATATTTCCTTTTTCAATATCTTGTGTAATTATAGATGTAAGACTCTTTGAAAAATCCTCTGGAATTGTAATCATGGCATAATATTTGCCTTCTTCAACATTTTTAGTTGCTTCTTCTTCACTTACAAACTGCCATCCCATCTGCTTATTATTTTTCAATTCATCTACAACATCATTTCCCAAATTAACTTCTTTACCATTTAAAGTTGCCCCTAAATCTTTGTTTACAACTCCTATCTTAATTCCACTAGTAGCCGATTCAGCATATGGATCCCAAGATGCTTTGATATTAAACCAAGCATATAAAGATGGTAGTATACATAATGCTATAACAACAATTAGTGCACCATAATTTTTAAAGATATTTTTCATATCATTCTTATAAATTTTAAATGCATCCTTCATCTCTTTTTTCTCCTTTGTATTTGACTTTCACTTACTTTATTATTATATTATCACTTTGGTACTAAAATTCAAGTTTTAGTTTTCTAAATATATTAATACTGTTTTTTAATTAAAAATGGCTATATAGTTGTAAGTATACGTATACTCCCAAAAATCTTTTTAATTTTTTTAACAAAAATTAAACATTATCTTAACATTTTATTCATTTTTCCTCCATTTTTTACCTTGTTAATTTTAATATATTATTATTATGTACTAATTATTTAAAAATCACTTTATATTTAAAAAAATAAATTTCTATACTTAAATTATTTTTAGTGTATACTAAAATAGATAATTATTAATAACCGAGGAGAATAAAATGAATATGTCATTTAATGAACTTAATTTAAATACAAACATAATAGAAGGATTAAAGCTTCAAGGGATAACTTCACCTACAGAGGTTCAAAAGCTTACTATTCCAAAAGCTTTAGAAAATATAGATATAATAGCAGAATCTCATACTGGAAGTGGTAAGACATTAGCTTATTTATGCCCTATTTTTCAAAAAATAAATACTGATAAAAAAGAAATGCAAGCTATAGTTTTAGCTCCTACTCATGAATTAGTTATGCAAATAGATGCACAAATTAAATTACTTGCAAAAAACTCCAATATGAATATAACTTCATTAACAATAATGGGTGAATCAAATATTGAAAAACAAATAAAAAAACTTAAAGAAGTAAAGCCACATATAATAGTAGGTTCTGCAGGAAGAGTCTTAGACTTAATTAAAAAGAAAAAAATAACTGCACATACTATTAAAACTATAGTTATGGATGAAGCTGACAGTCTTTTAGCCAAAAATAAATCTACAATAATTAAAGATATTATTAAAGCTACTATGAGAGATAGACAACTTATGTTCTTCTCTGCAAGCATAAATCCTACATCTTTAGATATAGCTAAATCACTAGTTAAGGATGTTGAGATTGTTAAATCAGCAGGAACTTCTGTATTAAATCCTAATATTTCACATATGTATATAGCTTGTGAATTTAGGGATAGATTTGAAACACTAAGAAAATTCTTAGCTGCTGAAAACCCAGAAAGAGCTATAGTATTTGTAAATAATAGTACTGAACTTCAAAATATAAATGAAAAATTAGATTATCATAAGGTTAAATCTACTGGAATTTATGGAAATGCTTCTAAAGAAGAAAGACAAAGATCTATCGAAGCTTTTAGAAATGGTAAATTCAATGTTTTAGTTTCATCTGATGTATCAGCTCGTGGTCTTGATATTCCAGAGGTTACTCATATTATAAGCATGGATTTCCCTGCAAATCCAGATGAATATTTACATAGAGCTGGAAGAACTGCACGTGGTACACTTTCAGGAAATTCAGTATGTATTGGTACTAGACGTGACTTAGAAGCTATCAAAGCTTACCAAAAAGCCTTTAAAATAAAATTTAAAGAAATGAGACTATATGGTGGTAACTTAATTCCTGTAAAATAATACAAATTTATTTTTACTGTAATTAATATTACTTTCTTTAATCATAAAAAAATAGATATTATATTAAACAAAATATAATATCTATTTTTTTAATTTTTATTCCTTGTAAATAAATTTCATTTTAAAAATTACTGAATTTTCTCCACTTTCTATAGTATAATCAATATTTTCATGTTTATCTAAAATAGTTTTTACTATATAAAGCCCTAATCCAGTTCCACCAGTTTTTCTATTTCTAGATTTATCAACTCTATAAAATGCATTAAAAATTTCATTAATTTGATTCTTTGGTATTGAAACACCTGTATTTTCAACACTTAGTTCCTCTTTAGATAAATTTATTTTTATACATTCATTGGTTGGGGAGTATATTATTGCATTTTTAATAATATTCATTATTACCTTTTTAATAAGCTTTTCATCAGCAATTATAAAAATGTCTTCATCTATTTTAGTAATCAAGTTTAATTTCTTTTCATCAATAAAATATCTTAACTCTCTTAATATACTTTTGATAACATTACTTAAATTAACATTTGAAAAGTTATATTTAAATTCACCATTTTCCCTTTCACTTAAATGTAAAATTTCTTGAACTAATTCACTCATTTTTTGTGTAACTTCATATGATTCTTTTAAATATTTATCTCTATCTTTATATTTTCCAATATTATAAAGCATTCCTTCTAATTGCCCACTTATTATAGTTATAGGCGATTTTAACTCATGAGAAATAGTAGCAACGAATTCTCTTCTTTCTTTTTCTAGTTTTCTTTCTATCTCAATTTCCTCTGTAAGCTTAGAGTTCATTCTTTCTAACTCTTCAAAGGATTCTTTTAAATTCTTATTCATTAAATTTAAACTATTTGAAAGCTCTCCTATTTCATCCTCACCATTAACTTCTATAATATTATCAAAATCTAAATTAGCCATTTTTTTAGCAACTTTATTAATCTTTATCAAAGGTCTACTTATTAATATTGAATAAAAACTTGAAATAGTAAATGCTATGATCACTATTGCAAAAATAGCAAATGGTAAAAATAGCGCAATACTATCACTTGCTTCATTTTCTGGACTAACTGGGAAATGTACAATCATATGATATGCATTATTTAAACTTTTAACATAAACAATCTCATCAATATTCAAACTTTCATTCTTACTAATTAATCCATACACAAATTTATCTGTTGCAATACTACCACCCAAATTAATATCATTACTATATTTCTGAAAACTTTTAAATCGTTCATATTGTACATGACTATATAAAAATGGAATTTTATTGGGTTCATTTGCTCCTTCTCTAAATGATGAATAAATAATTTTATTTATTAAATTATTCTCATCTTTACTTACAAGCAAAATATCCAAATTATTTTTATAAGAAAACTCATCAAGAAGCTCATTAATATCTATATTTTCATCTTTTTCTAATTGAGATTTTAGTTCTCTTATTTTTTCATTTATATTATTTACTTTATAAACCTCATAAACTCTCGGCATAAAAAAATACATACATATGTATAGTAAAGTAAATGAAATTATTATAATAAGACTACTCCACAAAAATATCTTTTTCTTTATGCTTAAATTTCTCCATTTACTTTTCAAGAACATATCCTACACCCTTGATAGTTTTTATATAATCCTTCTTTATTTTCTTTCTAATATTTTTCATGTGAGCATCAATAACTCTAGTATCACCAAAATATTCATAACCCCATATTTTTTCAATTAATTTTTCTCTTGAAACTACCGTCGGATAACTATTTATCATTAACTTTAATATATTAAACTCCTTTAAAGTAAGTTCAATTTCCTCATTATCAATATAAGATTTAAAAGTTTGTAAATCTAGTTTTAATCCCTCGAACTCTAATATTGTATCCTCTTTTTCTTCTTTTTGTTTTCTTCGTAAAACAGCTTCTACTCTTTTAATCAATATATTAAATGAAAAAGGCTTGCTAATATAATCATCAGCTTTTAAATCAAATCCTTTTATCTCACTTTCTTCATCCCCTAATGCTGTTAAAAAAATTATTGATACTTCTTTATCTAAATTTCTTATCATTTTACATAATGCATGCCCATCAAGCCTTGGCATCATCACATCTAAAATCACTAAATCATATTTATTTTCTTTGAACTTTTCATAACCTTCAACACCATCATTTGCTACATCAACATCATAATCTTGTGAAGATAAAAACTCTACTATTAATTCCTGTATTTGATTATCGTCTTCTACAACTAATATTTTATAACTCATATTTTCCTCCATATCTTTTTCACTTATTCTTTATAATTTTAGCATACTACCCTTAAAATCTTCTTAAATTCATTCAAATTTCAATTATTAATCCATATATTTCAGGTTATTTTAAGGTTCGAGATTTAATATAAATATATATAATAGCAATTAAGGAGATATCTATTTATGTTTCACAAAAGAAAACCTAAAAAAACATTTTTCATATTTAAATATAAATTTATATTATTAAGCATATTATTATCTTCTTTATGTTTTTTAAGCATTATTACAATAGAATTTGATTTTACTGATTTTGATAATGAAGAAACTACCTTTGCCTTGTCTACGTCAGAAAATTTAACTAAAAGTAACTCATACTCATTTTTAATACCTTCTGAATGTCTTGTTAGCTATTCATGATGTTGGAATAATCCTTAGTGATACCCCTTATATTTTAGTTATTTATACTAATGAACTTACTGACGCTGAGGAAAAAATAGCTCAAATTTCAAAAGCAATTTATTATAATTATAATTAGCTTTATTACAAAATAATAAAAGTAGCTTATACATAATAAAATTCTCTGTTAATATAATTATCTTTATTATATAATTTTCCTATAAGTTAATTTCCAAATTTTGTTTTAAGTAAATTAACTTATTTCTATGAACGAAAGTGAATAGTGAGTTTCACTTAATATAAATATTTTAATTTTATGAGGTGATTATAAAATGAGTAATAAAAAGAAGGTTAAAATTAGCCCAGCTCAAAAGAGAGCAGATAAATTTTTATACTGGGGTACTATCATAGGTTTAATATTAGGAGTATTAATAGGTAGTATTATATTTTTCATAACAGATAACATGTTCTGGATTGCATTATGTCCTATAATATTTTTATTTTTAGGATTAGGCCTAGGCTCATTTCTTGGTAAAAATAAAAAAGCAATAAAAAACACTCATAATTAGATATAATAAAAGGTGCTTACATAACTTACTTAAGCACCTTTTACTTATCATTTATTCGCTTCATTTTTATCTTCTATCTGTTTTTGTTCTTCATTGCTTGTATTACTTTTGTTTTTCTCATTATCATTAGCTTCACTTATTAAATTACCTGTAATATCTTTTATAGACTTAAACTTTTCCATAATTGTATCATATCCACCACATAATATTAACACTACTACCAATGCATTTATAAATAGCCTATAATAACATTCAACACTCATTTCTATACTTCCTGTAGTTGTTTTTACAATTACTAAATGAGCTACTGCTAATATAAATGTATACAGCTTAGTAGGTATCTTTTTTATTAATGGAAAATCTTTTGTGGTAAATACTATTAATTCAACTGCTACTAATGTTCCTGTAAAAGATGAAAGGAAATTCTGCGTCAAAAAATCAGTTATTTCCATACTAAATATACTCCTCTTGAATTATACTTTCTATATAATAGTAAAAGATAACTTTTAGGAATTATCTAATTTATTATTTATTTCCCTTGTGATATTAATTTTTTAATAACACTTTTAGGTCTAAAACCTGTTAATCGATGTATAAATTGTCCATCTTTTAATAATACTAATGTTGGAATTGACTTAATATCAAAATAATTAGCTAAAAACTGTGAATTATCCACATTAACCTTTACAATCTTTATATTTTCATCTTCACTATTAATTTCTTCTAATAATGGTGAAAGCATTTTACATGGTCCACACCAATCTGCATAAAAATCTACTAATACTAGTCCATCTTTAACCTCATTTGCAAACTCTGCTTCATTTATAACCTTCATTTAAACTCACCCCTATTGCTATTTCATTATTTGTCTTTAATTAATTATATTCAAGTCACTAAATAATGTTAATTTTAATATACTAATTCTTTTATAATTTAAAGCTACTATCTAAAATATAAAAATATGCTATAATCATAATAATTATATACTTACTAAAGAAGAGGTGCTTATTAATGAAAGATTTAAAAATTTATTTTACATCTGACCTTCACGGATATGTTTATCCAACGGATTATGTAAATACAACCGAAAAAAATATTGGAATATTAAACATAATTAATTCTTTTGAAAAAGATGACAATACTTTAATAATTGATGGTGGCGATACTATTCAAGGTTCTCCATTCACTAACTATTTAAGCAATACTGATTTTGATGTACATCCTATTGCAACAATTTTTAATGAAGGACAATATGACTTTGTAACTTTAGGAAATCATGATTTTAATTATGGTAAAAAATATTTAAAAAAATATTTAGATAATTTAAATGCAAAATGCGTTTGTGCAAATGTTATAGATAATACTGGCGAACTACCTATCCAACCTTATCAAATAAAAACTATGGCAAATGGTTTAGAAGTTGGAATTTTAGGAATTACTACAGATTTTATAAATAGATGGGAACGTCCAGAAAACATTGAAAATATTAATATTACAGATACCTTTGATGCTGTAGCAAAATACTTTGATGAAGTAAAAACTAAGTGTGATTTAATTATTGGTGTTTACCATGGTGGCTTTGAAAATGATTTAGAATCTCATGAGTTATTAAGCACTACTAAAGAAAATATTGCATTTAAACTTTGTAAAGAATTTGATTTTGATATTTTACTTACAGGTCATCAACATATTCCAATAAGTAACAAAACTATTTTTGGTACTCATATAGTCCAAACTCCTCACAATGGAAGCAAGTTTGTAAAACTTAATCTTACAATTGATGATAATGGTTCAATAAATATTATATCTTCATTAGAGGAAATTAAGCTTAACCCAAATAAAGAAATGTTTAATAAATTCTTACCTTTAGAAAATAAGGTTCAAGAATGGTTAGATACACCTGTTGGTTTTTTAAGTACAGAACTTCAACCTGGTGATCGCCTTGAAATGGCATTAAATGGTTCACATTTAGCTAACTTTATAAATCAAATTCAACTAGAAACAAGTGATGCTGATATTTCTTGTACTGCTTTTGCCAATGTTATACATGGATTTAATAAAAATATATCAGTTAGAAACATTTTATCTACTTACCCATACCCTAACACATTAGTTGTTTTAGAGGTTAATAGAGAAATATTAAAATTAGCACTTGAAAGAAGTGCAAGCTATTTTAACAATGATAATGGCAACATTTCAATATCACAAAGTTTCTTAAAACCAAAACTAGAACATTATAATTATGACTATTTTGCTAATATTGAATATACTTTCGATTTAAATAAAGAAGTTGGAAATAGAGTTGTTTCTATAAAATATAAAGGTGAAGAACTTAACTATACTAAAAAATTAACTTTAGTTATGAATAACTATAGAGCAAGTGGTGCTGGTGGATATGAGTGCTACGACAAATGTAAAGTAGTGAAAGAAATAGTGCTTGAAATGCCTGAAATTATTATTAATTACTTTAAAAATAATCCTAATGTAACTGTTGATACTACTAAATATATCACTGTTAAATACTAATAATAAATTTTCTTAAATACAATAAAAACTACTACATATATATCTGTAGTAGTTTTTATTATATTCTTATAATGTTTTAATCCATTGACATGCCAAATTAAACCAACTTGCTATATGACTATTTATATGTTCACTTCTACCATTCATAGCTGTAATTTCTTCACAAAGACCTAACCCATGTACTCCACTTGGATAAATATGAAGTTCAAATTGAACTTTATTAGATGCTAAAGCATTTGAAAATAATAATGAGTTTTGAACTGGAACTGTTCCATCATCAAATGTATGCCATAAGAATGTTTTTGGAGTTTCAATAGATACTAACTTCTCTAAAGAAAGGTTTTCTCTACTTATTTCAGCTTCTTTTTCCCCTAATAAACTATCAAATGAACCCTTATGAGCAAATTCACCACTTGATATAACTGGATAACATAAGATCATTGCATTAGGTTTAACCTCTTCATTTTTTATATCTAAATATTTTTCAATAATTTCATTATTCCACAATACTCCTAAACTACCTGCTAAATGTCCTCCTGCCGAAAAACCACAAACTATAACTTTTTCAGTATCTACATTCCACTCTTTTTCTTTTTCACGCACATATCTAACTGTTTCTGCTAATTCTAATAATGCAGTAGGATATCTTACTGGTGCTATACTATATCTTATTACTACAGCATTGAAGCCTTGTGCTACAAATTTTAATGCAATTGGCTCTGCTTCTCTATCTGAAGTAAATTCATATCCCCCACCAGGACAAATTATAATTGTTTCCCTTTTTTTATTTATATTTATTTCTTCACTATTTTCAGGTATATATGCACTTATAATAGCTTCACTATTTTTTAATTTTCTACTAATATCCTTTATTCTTAACTTCTCATATATCATTTCTCTTCTCCTTAAAAATATAATTTCTCTATATTATTCTACTAGTAATAATTTACATATACAACATTCTATATTAGTGATAAAATACCTTTATTTATCTACTTACCTCTTCAATAATATAATAAAAAGGAATAGTATAATCACTATTCCTTTTTTATGTATTACCAATAAACAACTATATTTTTCCCTAAATTTTTTGCTTTATATAAAGACTTATCTGCTAGCGCTATATTTTCTTCTAAAGTCATGTTTTTAACATCAAACTTTGCAACCCCAATACTAACAGTTATATTAATGTATTCATCATTATTAATTTCAATACTCAACTGCTCTATTCCTCTTCTAACCCTTTCTAGAGTATCTTTGAAATTATTGTTTCTATTTTTAAGAATAATAATAAACTCTTCCCCTCCATATCTTCCAACAATATCTTCAGGTCCAATTAGATTTCTTATTAAACTTGCACTCTCAACTAAAACTTTATCTCCTATGATATGTCCATAAACATCATTTATCTTTTTAAAATTATCAATATCCATCATAGCAATGTAATAATTTTCACATTCATAATCTGATCTTTCTTTTAACTTATTTATATTTTCTATAATCTTACGTCTATTATAAATACCTGTTAGTGAATCATAATTTGCATTATAATGAACTTTCTTATATAAAGAAGAATTATCTAAAGCTATTGCAATATATGTAGATAATATTTTAAAAGTACTTAAGTCACTTAAATCAAATGCATTTTTTTCATACTTTTGAATACATAAATCACCAACAACTTTATCTTTTATTATCATTGGAACAAACATCAATGATTTTGTAAATTTTTCAGCTCTCCAATTAAATTTTTCTTTAAGATATTTGTCATGATCATCTATATATCTATAATATTGATTTTCTACATCATTAATAAGTATATCTTCTTTACGTTTAATACTATAACTTGCAAATCCACCATCACATATATCAACACTATTAAGGTTAATTATTTCATCTTCTTCTATTACTAATTGATATTGATATGTTTTTGTTTCTTCATTATAAACTATAATTTGAATAATATCATAATTTAAAATATTTTTTATTTCCTCGGCAATAACCTTAAATATATCTTTTTTATTAAGATTTGATATTATATTTTGTCCTACTTTATAAATAAGCTGATTTTGTTCATATAACATTTTATAATTTTTATCTAGCATATTTTTTTTCTGTTCATCTAAAACAGTAAAAATTGCTTTTTCTTGAATTTTCCTTAATTGCTTTTCAATTTCAATCCACTTTTCTAAATAGCAATATGCTTTTTCATATTCTTTTAATCCTTTATAAGCTAAATTATAAATATTATACATAATTTTAATATTAGTTAATTCTCTATCTTCTAATACCTTTTTTTCAATGTTATTTAATCTTTCTATTGCTGATTGATATTTTTCATTAATTACATCTATTTTGCTTAAATAAATTAATGATTCACTATCAAACTCAACATCTTCAATCTCTTGACGTTTTTTGCTAACCTCTAATAACATTTCTTCAGCTTTTTTAGTTAAACCCTTCTTTATGTAAATCTTAGCTTTTTCTAATAGCCAATTTAAACTATAATGAGGATGTTGTAATGCTAATTTTTCAATATGATCAATATAGTATAAGGCGTTGTCTAAATTATTGATACTTTGCTCACAAATTGCTCTATTTAAATATATGGCTACTTTATTTATATCAGTTCCAATCCATGGAAGCTGCTCTATTTGCTCTAAAATTTCAATTGCTTTTTCGTATTCTTCTATTACAATATATACACCTGCTAAATTACCTTTAATGGTAATTAATAATTCAATATTATTAGCTTCTTCAGCTAATTCCATTGCCTTAACTCCCCATTGTATTGCCTCTGCATATTTATGTTGCATACACTTACTACCTATGAATCCAGTAATTACCGATATCATTCCATTTATATTATTATTCTTCGCAAAAATTTCATATGCTTCATTAAATAACTCATCAGCATTTTGATATAAATCTTCTACAACATATATTTTTCCTAATTTATATAAAGTCCATGAATAAACATCTTCAAGATTGTTTTTTTTAGAAAATATAATTAATTCATTTAATACCTCTTTAGCTACTTTATTATTAAAAAAGTTTATCTTATTAATTATAACTTTTACATAACTCTGATCATTTCTTAACCTTTCAAACTCTTCCTTAGATACCCTATTATCAGTAATCATATACGTTAATACTCCCTTACTAGTTATTGATTTCTTGTAAGTTTATAATAATATTTATTTACTCCAATTAGTTATTCATCTTCTAATTATACTATAAATGGATTATTAAAAAAATATTTTACTAATACTAAATTAATTATTTGTATTTCAAACAATACTTAAATAAAAACATTAAATATAAAAAAACAACAATTATTGTATTTAATCAATAGTTGTTGTTTTCATTTGATACTATTTTTTATTAAATTGTAATTTATACACTATACTATTATCATAAAAAAATGTAAACCATAAATAATTTATAAATAAAATGAACCATAAATAATTATGTGTTACAAATCCTTTAAGACCTATTAAAGATAATAGCCCCAAAAATCCTAAATATTTATATTTTTCGTAACTCATGCTATACCCCCTAATATAATTTATTTAAATTATACCATATAATCACGGATATATTTAGCACTTATGAGTTATTTTTTTACAAAATACTTATATTCTGGTCTACCCACATTTCCAAAATTCATTTCTAAATCAACTTTCCCTATACTTTCTAAATAGTCCATATATTTTTTAATAGTTACATTACTAATTTTTATCTCATATGCAATTTCCCTTAATGTCCAAACCTCATTAGATTTTTCATTTAAAAAATCTATTATTCTATCTAATGTTCTTGCATTTAATCCTTTAGGTAACTTAACTTCATTTTCTGATGAATTATTCATTATCAAGCTATCTATATCACTTTGGCTCACTACCTCTTCATTAAGCAATACTTTCTTTCTAGCTTTATATTTATTTATAGCTTCCTTAAATCTCTCAAATTCAAATGGTTTAACTAAATAATCTACTACTCCATATGCAAATGCTCTTTTTATTTCATTTGTACTATTTGCAGCTGTTATCATTATTACATCTGTAAAAAAGTTTTTTTCTCTAATAGCCTTTAAAATATCTATTCCACTTTTTTCTGGTAAAAATACGTCCATTAATATCAAATCAATATCATTTTCTTTTAAACTTTTAATAATATCATTTTCATACATTACCGGACCAAATGTTTTTATATCTGTAATTTGCTCTAAGTATCGCTTATTTATTAAAGCCACCATTGGATCATCTTCAACTATTAATACATTCACTTTTATATACCACCTTTTAAAATTGTTACAACAAATATTTTTTCATCATCAAACTCTTCAATATCTATACTTCCATTATAAATTTCAACTCTATTTTTAACTAAGTATAAGCCTGTTCCTCTATCTTCTCCTTTTGATGATATACCTTCCGTAAACATTATATCTCTTATTTTATTATCAATACTTTTTCCATTATCTCTTACTTGCATTTCTATTACTAAATCATCTTCATATAATGATACCTCAACCTTCTTTTTTATATCACCACATAAAGCACATGCTTCAAATGCATTTTCAATTAAATTTCCTAGTATTGTTACTATATCATTTGAATCTATAATTCCATGTTCTTCTTCTAAAAACGATTCTTCTGTTAATAAAAACTCTATTTTTCTTTCTTTAGCAACTGACTCCCTACTAATTAATAATCCTCTAACATATTTATCTTCAATACTAACAAACTTACTTATTACTTCTTCATGAATCTCTTGTGTTTTTAAAATATATTTTTTTGCATCATCATAAGCCTTTATTTCAAGCAACCCTAAAATTACATATAAACTATTTTTAAATTCATGAACATTTGCTCTTAAATTTTTAATTATTTCATCTACACCAGTTATCTCTTTTGCTATTTTATTAATAGGATTTTTATCAACTAAAGTAATTATTGTTCTAAGACAATTATCACCTAATTTAATATTTTTAATTGTTACAAATATTTTTTTACCTTGAATTATAAATTCCTTCATTTCAAATTCTTCTCTATTATCTATGTAAACATTAAGCTTATCTAGTATGTCTTCTACTTTAAAATTTTCAAACAACTCATAACAACTTTTGTTTATTTCTATAATTTCTTTATTTTTATTTAATGATATTATTCCATCTTTAACACTATCTATAATTATATTTTTCTCTCTATATAAAGTTGCAATTTCAACTGGTTCCATATCCAATATTAATTTTTTTAAGTTATCTGCTAATATTTTTGCACCTATTATTGATAATATTATAGAAAAAAGAAACAATAAGGTATATGTAGTTTTAGTCTTTGAATTAATTACAGTAATATCTTTTTCATATTTACCTACCATAATAAACCCAACTTGTTTATTATTATAAAATATTGGTTCGAACCACCTCAATGTTGTTCCCATTGAACCTTCCATTATTGAATAATAACTTATTCCTTTTTGAAGAACATCTTTATTATCTTCATTTACATATATTTCTCCTATTTGTGATTCATCTAAATGTGAATATTTCTCACCTGTCATATCCCCAACAACTATAATATCAACATCATTAAAACTTTCTATAAATTCTTTTGTATATTCTTGAATACTTTTATCACTTTCTCTTTTGTAAAGCTTTTCTCTAACTAAATCACTTTGACTTATAACATTCCCTACATTCTTCAAGGTTACTTTTATACTATCCTCTGTATCTGATATCTTTGCTGTTATAAAAATAATATAAGATAACAGTAATGGAATAAATGTGATTGTAACAGCCCAAAGAATTATTTTATTTTTAAACTTCATCTTCATATTATATCACCAATATTGTTTTTTTCTTTATAAAGTATTTTAATACATAAAAATGGGGTGTTTATTAAACACCCCTATATAATATTAAATTTAATATTAACTATGCTATACTGTTCTTGCAAGTTCCTTCATTTAAGAAATCTCTTAAATTTTCATAAGAAAACTCTATCATGTTTATTAATGCTTCATCTGTGTAAGATCCTATATGAGGAGTTACTAATACTCTTGGATAAAGATCTACTAATCTTTGATGTAAATCATTTTCCAATTCTTTTTCTCTTAAATCTTTAAAGAATGTTACAGATTCCCCTTCTAAAACATCAGTACCAAATCCACCTAATTTACCACTTTCGATACCTCTTATTATAGCTTCAATATCTTGAACTTCACCTCTAGCAGTATTAACTAATATAGCTCCATCTTTCATTTTTGATATAAATTCATCGTTTATCATATGATAATTTACATCTTTTATATATGGCATATGTACTGATATTATATCTGCTTGTGCTAATACTTCATCTAATTCCATAAATTCAACTATTTCTTTAGCTGCATCACTTTGGAATACATCATAAGCTATTACTCTAGCCCCTAGTCCTTTGAATAACTTAGCTGTAGTTAATCCAATTTTACCTGCACCTAAAACTGCAACTGTACAATTTCTTACTTCTTTGCTGAACATAAATGGGTCAACAACAAAATTCTTTTCTCTTGTTCTATTTACAGTATAAGCAGTGTGTCTTAATAACATCATTGATAAAGAAAGTGCTAATTCACCTATTGCATTTGGAGAATATCCTGGAACTCTAGCACATTTTAAATCTAAATCTTTAACTGCTTGTAAATCAACGTGATCAAATCCAACTGTTCTAGTTAAAAGATATTTTAATCCATTAGCTTTTAATAGTTCTAAGTTTTGTCTATCAGCTTTACAGTTTCCTCTAACCATTACTGCTTCTGCTCCAATTGCTTCTTTTACATTTTCGTGATTAAGACCTAAAGTTACTAACTTAATATCATATCCAAATTTTTTATTTATTTCTTCAAAATATTTAACTTCTGTTTCTCTAACACCATAACAAACTAATTTTATCATAATTTTTATCTCCTCTAAATAACACTAAATAATATGATTAAGAACAATAACCACTCTATTTTTAGAATGGCTTGTCCTAATCTTTTGCTGTATTTATATTTTCTATTGATTATTCTATGCAAATAATCCTATGTTTCTTATTACTTCTAATATAACTATAAGTATTGGCATTGCTGCTACTGCTACAACTGTTGATAATAAAGAACAGTTTGATGTAAATAATGATTCTCTATCATAACTAATTGCATATGCTGCTGCAACTGTTGCTGTTGGTGCAGCCATCATTATTACTGTTGTTGCCATTCCTTCAAAAGAAACTGGTAATATTCCTAATTTGCTAACAGCTAATAATAAAACAAAGTTTATAGCTGGAACACATAATACTTTAATTAAGCTATATCCCCAAGCATCTTTTTGTGATACTGCTTTTTTAAATGGAACTTCCGCTAATGTTGCACCAATTGAAATCCAAGCAAGTGGTGAAGCTAAACTACTTAAATAAGTAAGTGGTTTATAGAACCAAGGTAATGTTTGGTCAATTCTCAAAAATGCATAGTTAGTAGTACCATCTGCTGTAGCTACTGCTATTTGAGGTAATTTTTCTTGGAATAACCATATAAATAATCCTAAGAATGTGGCTATTATTATTGGATTTAAGAAAATTTCTTTCATATTCTTTTTAAAATTATCTTTATCCATTTTTGTGCCTGACATTTTTACAAAGGCATATGAATATAAAAATACTCTATATGCAATGTTAAATATGTTTGAGTACATAGTACCTACTGCACCATATACTGCAGTAACTATCGGTGTACCAAAGAATGTAGTTGAACCAAATATAGTAAGTACTCTATAAACATCTTGTTTATCGCCTTTTACTTTTGCATACATTATTTTAGTTATTGGTATTAATACAATATAAATTGCAAATCCCCAAACTAATATACTCATACCTTGTTTTAACTGCTCTCCGTTTATATCTTTCATAAATGATGTAAATGCTAATGCAGGTAATGAAATTGTAAGAACAAGCTTTGTTAACATTTTAGAAGCATTTGAATTTAAAATTTCCTTTTTTCTTAAATAAAATCCTAAAAGAATTATTGCTACTGATGAAAATATAGCTCCTAAAATCGCATTGTCTGTTAATGTGTTTTTAATTATTTCTAACATATAACTTTTCTCCTTGTATATTTTTTAACATTCATTTTTATGTTTAATCTCTTTCACAAGAATTATTGTACAAGCTTCGACTTTTTCCTACAATTTATTTAACTTTTTAAATAATTATTTAAGTTATTTAAGTTATAAATTTAACAATTAATTTATTTAAACATTAAAAAGTCCAGTTAATTATACATTTTTGTATAAATTAACTAGACTTTCACCTATAACTACTTACTTTATTTAATTTATTTAGCTTCAAATACTACAAAATAATTTTTATCAGTAATATCTTCATTAGTAAATGTATCTATTTTCAATGTGGCTTCATCATAAATATATTCTCTTATAGGATCTTCTAAATATGCTAGCTCTTGCAATCCAATCTCGTCTTTTGAATATAGATATAAATTATATTCTTTATTATTTTGAATATAATTAAACTGTTCTAATAAAGATAATACTACTTTGCCAATACTTTCATTGCTATCTATTAAAATAGTACTTCTTTGTTTCTCAATACTTGATTTGTTAAATATTTCTTTGTTTTTAAGAATTAAACTTAATAATTTTAAATCTATTTTATTTTCTTTTTTTAATTCAGCTACAATTAATACATTATTTAATTTATTAAATTCATCTCTTGTATATTTATCTGATAAATTTACATCACCAATTGCAACTATAATATTATATTTACTTTTTATTTTTTTTATAATTTCTATATTTTTACCTTCAAAACTTTTTGCTACTATTAAAATTATATCTGAATTATTTTTCAAATTATAATTTTCAATATTTACATCCTTTTCTAGTAAATAAGAAATTTCAACTATATCTTGTTCGACTTTATAATATTTACTATTATTATCTACTATTTCGAATCCTAATGAAGAATTCTTAAAACTAATACTTTTTTCATCTTCTAGACTAATTATCTTAATTTTCATTACTAATACCCCAATTTTGATTTATATGTTAATTATATCACAAATAGGTATATCATTAGTAAATTTTTAATAAAGTAGTAGTTTACTTATTTTCACCTGGATCTGGTTCTTCAAATGCTGGTGCTTTTGGATCTTTTAAATCACCAAAATACTGACCTGGTGTAGATAAATTTAGATAAATCTTAGCATCTTTTGTATCTCCCCAATCCTTTAATGAACCTGTTCCAAGCATTTTATTAAATGCTTCTCTAAACATTGTGTTATGTGCTTCTTCACGTTGTAATAAATATTGAATAGTTTCTCTAACATACTTATCTTTTATTTGTCTATAAAGATTTTCATAAGTTGTTTTAGTTCTTTGCTCATTACCTATATTAGTCAATAAATCTGCTGCTAAGTCACCTGTTTCATTTACATATGCAGCTGTCCACAAATATCCTGAAGAATTAGCAAGCATTGGTGTTAATCTTGAAGTAGTAGTTGCTTCAACTGCTCCAACTTGTGCTGGTGGTGCTGTTACATCTTTACCATTTAATAAATTAATAGTTTCTGCTACCATTTCTGCATGACCAAATTCTTCAGCAGCAATATCTAAAAATAAATCCTTTATTTCTTTATTATCAACTCTAAAGCTTTGAATAAAATAAGTTAATGCTGCTGTTAACTCTCCATTAGCTCCACCTAATTGCTCCTACATTAAATTAGCATATGTTTAATTAGGCTTCTCAACCTTTACTTCACGTATTAAATGTTTCTCATGCTTAAACATATTCTCTCCTTCTTTCACTAATATTAAACTTATTTTAAATGTTCTTTATTAGTTTTTCTTAGTTCATTAATCTTATGCTAATTTATTAATTTTTTTATTCAAATACCTTAGGTATCATTTAATTAATTTATATTTTGTTATGTATACTCTTATTTCAATAAACTTTAATTTAAATCTATTTTTTCAATTCTTATATCATCTAAATTTACTTCAGCTATTGCCATAGATAAAGGTAGTGAAAATCTTTTTCTTCCACATGAACCCGGATTTAGATATATAATATTATCAATCTTTTCATTGCTAAACTTATGTGAATGACCATAAATAACTAAATCTACTTCCCTTAAATCTTTTGGAATATCTGCTTTATCATGAACAAGATAAATTAATATTTCATCCATTTCTATTTCTCTATATTCTGGAAGAGTAAGACCCCACTCATCGTCATCATTATTTCCTCTTACAACAAAAGTTTTTGTTATACTCTCTAATTTATCGATTATATCCTTATTCCCTATATCTCCTGCATGAATTATGTAATCACATTCTTGAAGACGTTCAACTACTTCTTCTCTTAATACTCCATGTGTATCTGAAATAACTCCTAATTTCATATAACTTCTCCTCTCTATAATTAATTATTTATAATCTTATCTATTATTGCTCCAATTACAATTCCTACTGTATAACAAATTAAATCACTCCATAGGAATCCAAATCCTAATATTAGCCCACCTAAAGTTGTAGCTCTTATTGAATCAATCCAAGGTGCATGATAAAGCTGACTTATTTCTATTCCATAGGAAAATATTATTGATATTACTAAAATGAATATAGTAGATTTTTTGTTAAATAAAAAAGAAAATAAGAAAAATACCATAAGTGCCCATAAAGCATCTCCTGAATAAGATGATATTATTTGTGGTAATCCCTGAACCTTTCTTGATAACAAACCTAGTATTATTGTAATTATCGTTAAAATTAAATATAAAATTCTATTTCTTCTCATAATCTTTCCTCTCTTATACCAATATTATACTAAAATAAATAAGAGCTTAATAGAAATTTCTACCAAACTCTCACTTATTTAATCTATTTTATTAATTTTAAAATCATTTAGTATCTTTTCAACTACTTCAACATCTGCTGGTACCCATTTTTGTGTTGATAGTTCTTCTAAGGAAACCCATTTAGCATCATTATGGGCATTTAACACTAACTCTCCACCACATATTTCACAAATAAAACAATGCATTGTTAAGTGAAAGTTTGGATAATCGTAATCTACTGTTGTTAGATATTCTAAATTATTTATATCTAGTTCAAGTTCTTCTTTTACTTCTCGAATTAATGCCTCTTCTCTACTTTCTCCTAATTCTATTTTTCCACCTGGAAATTCCCACATATCTGCAAATTCTCCATAGCTTCTTCTTGTAATGAATATTTTATCTTGTTTTTTTATTATTGCTGCAACTACTTCTATTGTCTTCATATGTTTTTCTCCTAAATAATTATTGTCTTGTTTGCCTTATTAATCATACTTGGTGGAATTTCTTCATTAAGTTCCCATATAAAACTAATAGGTTTATTTCCACTATGACTTCTATACTCACAAGTTCCTAAATAAGTAAATGGTGATGTAAGTCCATCTCTAGTTTTATATTCTCTAACAAAAAGAGCAATCTTATTTCCTGTTTTTAAATGATTAATATATCTTTTCCCCGTTGCACTTTCTGTTGAAGTTTTACTTTGAGTTTGCCAGTGAAATAACCTTTCATTGATTGCATAATCTTCATATAAAGTTGATGGTGAAAAATCCTTATCACTTTTATTTAATGTAATAAAAAATATATCAATTCCTTTATCCTCAAAGTACTTAACTCCTTCCCTAAAGGCTGGTTTCTTTTCTTCATTATAATATCCAAAGGCAGCCATAATAACATCTGTTGAATAATCACAATGTAAATCTAAAGGGCAATCAAATCCTAAGTTTACTTTCTTATCTACAAAGTTAAGATGATCAAAGTTATATTTTAATATTTCACAAGCTTCATTCATCATTACTTTATTATTTAATAGCTTATTAATACCTTCTTTTATTGAAGTTAATCCTATCTTTTCTGGTGCATCATTATAGAATATATAATACATCATATTTAGCATTAAAGACTCTTCATTTGTAAATTCTACATTAGAAATATCATCATTATTTTTTATTAATCCTATAACAAATTCAATAAACCTTCTTGAATTTACAAACAACAAGTTGTATAACTTTTTAGTTATTTCTACTTCATTTTCTTCTGTAAAATCATCTCTTTGCTCTGCTATTACACACATTCTTGAAAAACTTCTATCTTTAGTTTTACCATAGAAATCTACTAATGATAAGTTATGATATTTTAAGAAATTTTCTAATGTTAACTCTAAATCTGTATCATTTTTAAAACTTCTTAACTTACTTAACAAATTTGCTTTTGTATTACTAGCTGATTTAATATTTCTTAATATATATTCCTTTGCTTCCTTTTCTAGTTGAATATAACATCCTTTTGGTAGTGTTAAAAATCCATTTTCAATATAATCTTTTACAGGCTTATTTGTTTTTCCTATTAACGCCCTAAACTTATCCTCAAAATTATAGTTTTTATGTGATTGACCTACAAAATCAAGAACCGTTAAGCATTCTTTTTTATCATGTAATCTTAATCCTCTTCCTAATTGCTGCAAGAACACTGTTAAACTTTCAGTTGGTCTTAAAAATAATATTGTATTAATCTCAGGAATGTCCACACCCTCATTATAAATATCAACTACAAAAATAAACTTTATTTCTCCTTTAACAAGCCTTTCTTTAGCATTATCTCTTTCTTCCTTTTTACTTTCAGAAGTTAATGCTATTGATTCTATTCCTGCCTCATTAAATTTGTTTGCCATAAATTTAGCATGCTCTTTACTAACACAAAATCCTAAACCTACTACTTCATCTATATCAGTAACATATTTATTTAAAGCAACTAAAATATCACTAACTCTTTTATCATTACCAGTATAAACATTATTTAAGTCACTTATGCTATATCCTCTTCTTTGCCATTTTAGCTTTGATAAGTCAACTGTATCTGATACTGCAAAGTATTGGAATGGACTTAATAACTTTCTATCTATAGCTTCTGGTAATCTTATTTCTCCTGATATTCTATCTTCAAAAAATTTAAATATATCTTGATTATCATTTCTTTCTGGTGTTGCTGTTAATCCTAATAATACCTTAGGCTTATAATAACTTAATAACCTTTGATAAGATGGTGCCGCAGCATGGTGGAATTCATCTATTATTATGAAGTCATAATAATCTTCTGATGTTATTTCACATAAATCTTTACTATTTAAACTTTGAATAGAAACAAATAAATGATCTAAGCTTTCTGGTTTTCTTCCACCAACCATTAATTCTCCAAAGTTATTATTTTTTAATATCGCTCTAAATGTTGATCTAGCTTGCTTTAATATTTCTTCTCTATGAACCACAAATAAAAGTCTATTGGCTTTTCCCCTATTTTCTATACAAAAATCTCTATAATCAAATGCTGAAATAACTGTTTTACCTACACCAGTAGCTGCAACTACTAAATTTCTATATTTATTATGTATCTTTCTTTCAACTTTAAGAGTTTCTAATATTTCCTTTTGATATGCATAAGGTCTAATATCAAATCCAAATGACGTATCTTCATCATTATAATTTTTCTCTAATTTTAAAGAAATTCTTAATTGCTTTTTATCTTCTTCTGTTCCAGTATAAGATACAAATTCTGAATCATTCCAATAACTTTCAAAAGTAGCTTCAAACTTTTTAATAATATCAAATGAATCTTGCTCTGTAACCTTTAAGTTCCATTCTAACCCTGAAGTTAATGCTGCATTTGATAAATTTGATGATCCTATGTATGCAGTAGTAAATCCTGTATCTCTTTTAAACATATAAGCCTTTGCATGAAGTCTTGTCCTTTTTGTATCATATGAAATCTTTATTTCAGTGTTAGGCAACTTACTTAATTCTTGTATAGCCTTTTCATCCGTTGCTCCCATGTAAGATGTTGTAATTATTCTTAACTTTTTATTCTGCTCTCTAGTTGCTTCTGTAAGACTGTCCATTATACATCTAATACCACTCCATTTTACGAATGAAACTAGCAAATCAATTGAATCACATGATAGTATTTCCTTATTTAATTCACCTAACATATTGGGTTCTTGACCTGAACCTGTAAATAGCGAACTTTGTGATAATGGAGTTATTGGTCTTATTGCTGCTTTGTTATTAATTGCTCTTTTATTATTTATTTTTGAGTATAGAGCATTAAGCATTTCTCCATTTTTATCTATTTCATATTTTTTAATATCTTCTTCATTTGACACTTGGCTTAATATGTTAATTATGTCATTACAGGCTTGTATTTGTTTTATTAATTTTTCGCTATCTTCTTTTTCTTTGTCTCTAATGTAGTTAAGGGATTTTCTTATTACTTGTGATATGTATTGTGAAAGTATTGCTTTAGCTTCTTCTTTATCTATTTTATCTTTATCTATAATGAAGTTTTCTTGTTCTATGTTTTCTAATTGTTGTAGTATTTCTTTGTTTATTACTTGCTCATAGAGTCCTTCTTTCAATATTGCTCCCTCCAATATAATGAAAATTAGTTTATTATTTAATTTTAGCATATTTGAATATAATAAAAAGCTACAGTTTTATGTAGCTTTTTATTTATTTGATAAAATCGAAGCTTCACCTTTGCAGTACACTATATTTTATCAACCATTATTATCTTATCACTCCTTTGAGAGTAAAAATCGTTGTTCTTCCCCTTAGCTCTAGTCTACCAGCATAATTTACCACACGATGGTATGGATATTTCCCATAAAATTATGCATGGATTTTAATCTACCGTCTTTGTAAGGTATCTTCTATTAATTACTTATACAACTTTAGTAAAGTTAACATTTACTTATGATACGGTTCTCCGTATCAGTATTAAGTGAGGTTTATTTTTTTAATAATTTTCAAAATTCTTTCAATCATATATTAATGCTAATCTTCTTAAACTCGTCTCTACAGTTATCTCTCCATTATCCTTTATTTGCTTTATTTCATCTAGTAGATACTCTTTAATTTTTTTCAAAACCTATAGTATCAAAATTATAAGCTACTAACGAATATTCTTTATATTTAGTAAAGTTTTCATTTTTTATTTCCTCTAGACTACTATATTATGATTTATACTGTAAAGCTTCAATCTGTGTAATTAAATTAGCTTGCTTTTTCAATCTTTCTCTTAACTTAGTTTTTTCTTTTATTAGCTCTATTAATTCTAGTTCTGTTACATCAAGACTTCTTGGAATGTATGTTTCATCACCTCTCTAGTGGCCTTGTAGACACAGAACCTTACTTCATCTCTCTTTAGCTCCTTGATATAAATTTTCTCTATTGAGTATTTTAATTACATTGGTATATTCTGGTATTAAACCTGTAATTTATCTTGTTTCATTATTTCGATATCTACGATATTTTCTGCTATAACTACATATCCACCTAAATCTTGCTCTACATCCCTAATACCATAATTTTTTTCTAGTATATTAACAGTATCATGTATACTTTTAATAACTTCAATTTTATACTTTTTTAATTGCTTTAATTGTTCTTTTAAATAAATTTTTCCATTTTAAACTCCTCTTCTCAAAAAAGTGTGCTACACATTGGAAAATATGTAAAAACTCTTATTTTATATATAATATATATTTATAATTAGCTTTAATTCAGATAAAACTATAATTCTATTTTCCAACATACTTCCTTATACTAAATGATTATAATTTTAACAACTCTATACATATCTTTTGTTTTATTTACTAAATATAGTGTTATCGTTATAAATTATCTTTATCGTATATTTAATAGATTTTTTATTTCTACTCACCATTAAAGAATCTTTTTAGAATCACAAATCTAACATGTATTATTCAAAATATAATAAAATACAACGGAAAAATCTTTGCATTTCAAGACTTTACCATTGTATTTCACCTTGTTTATTATTTTTAATTTTAATTTTTATACTAAATTTGTAGATATATTTTAACTCTTTCTCCTTGAATATCTCTCTAAATAGTTATACTTTTATTTTTTTTAGATAAAACTAATGTTAATATAAATGTAACCACAAAAGCTATTCCAAGCGAGATAAAGAAGTTTACTATATTTTGAGGTCTTATTGTTACAAAACCTATAATCCCTGTTGGCCCTGGAGATACATTTAATACATTTGTAAATACCGAATATGCAGAACCCAAAGCACTACCTATCATAGCAGAATAGAAGGGTGTTTTTAACTTTAAATTAACACCAAACATAGCTGGTTCAGTAATCCCTAATAATGCTGATATACCTGATGTTAATGCTATGCTTCTTAATTTTTTATTTTTTGATGTAATAATTGATGCTAATGACGCTGCACCTTGTGCTACATTGTTACAAGATGCAATTGCTAAGAAAAATGAACCTCCAGTTACTGCTATATTAGCGAATAATTGCATTTCTACTGGAAGTATACTATGATGCATTCCAGTCATTGTAAGAGGTGCATATATAAATCCTAATACTGCTCCTCCAAGGAATCCCAAAGTATTATAAAGCCACATAAGAGCATTTGTTATGATTTCACCAGCGCCTCGCATTATTGGTCCTACTACCATAAATGTTGCAAGTCCTGTAATAAATACTGTAAATAACGGAGTTAATAAGTTATCTAAGAATTCTGGAATTACCTTTCTTAAAAGCTTTTCAATCTTAGCTAAAATATACGAAGATGCAATTACAGGTAATACTGTACCTTGATAACCTACACTTTCTATACTTAATCCAAATATATTCCAAGTTGGAATTGTTCCATCAACAACTGCAGCCCCATAACTATATCCATTTAATAAATCTGGATGAACCATTATCATTCCAATAACTGCTCCTAAATACGGATTTCCTCCAAATAACTTAGTAGCTGAAAATGCTATTAATATTGGTAAAAATACATATGCTGCATTTGCAAAAGTATTTATTAGCCTAGCTAAATCTGCAATTTGAGGATATGCTTCTACTATAGATTTACCTTGAATAAACAAATCTTGCGATGTTAGCACATTATTTATTCCCATTAATAAACCACTAGCAATTAATGCTGGTAATATTGGAACGAATAAATTAGATAATGTCTTAACTAATGCTTGAAGAGGATTCAATTTCTCATCTGCTTTCTTTTTAATCTCCTCTTTGCTAGATTCTGTTATTCCTGCTAAAGCAATTATTTCTTTATATACTTCATCAACAGTTCCACTACCAATTATTATCTGAAATTGACCTGAATTTGAAAAATAACCTTTTACTATTTCAACATCTGATAACCTATCTAAATCAACTATACTTTCATCTTTTAAAACTAATCTTAATCTGGTTGCACAGTGAGCTGCACTTATAATATTATCCTTTCCACCAATTATGTCTAAAATTTCTTTTGAGCTAGTTTTTATTTTTTGCTCTGTAGCCATATTTTTCTCTCCACCTTTCTTAAAAATCGTTTTCATTAATTATATAAATTTATTTTATAGATTGGCTTTGATAATAAATCTTTAATTGATGTATTATCAATAGCCGCTCCAAAATTATTTTTTAAACTTATAAACTATTGTTTCATATGGTCTTAAACTTATAACATTGCTAAACTTTGCACTATCAGTATAATTTGTTAATAAAGTTTCATAGGAATACTCACTATATTCATTTGGTAATTCAATTTCTATATTATTACTATAGAAATTGCATATTACTAAAAGTTCTATATTTTTATACTTCCTTATATATGCAAATACCTCTTTATGATTATCTAAAATCAATTCAAAAGTCCCATATTTAATTACATCATTCTCTCTTCTTAGTTTTATTAGTTTCTTATAATAATTTAATATTGAATTTTCATCATTAATTGAATCTTCTACATTTATATAACGATAATTATCATTTATATGTAACCATGCTTTTCCTTCTGTAAAACCTGCATTTTTTTCTTTGCTCCATTGCATTGGAGTTCTTCCATTATCTCTACTCTTTGCATAAATAGAATTCATAACATCTTGCTCGCTATATCCTAAAGCTCTTCGCGCTTTATAAACATTTAAAGTTTCTATATCATTGTAATCTTTTATAGAATTAAGTCTTATATTAGTCATTCCTATTTCTTCACCTTGATAAATGTAAGGCGTCCCCTTTTGCATATGCAACATAGTAGCTAACATTTTTGCACTTTCAACTCTAAATTCTTTATCATTTCCCCACCTTGAAACCATTCTTGGAAGATCATGATTATTTCCAAATAAACTATTCCAACCTTCTTCGTATAATTCTACTTGCCATTTCTTAAAAGTTTCTTTAAACTTTATGAAATCTAAAGGTGCTAAATCCCATCTACTTTTACCTTCTTGTTTATCTAATGAAATAACTTCAAACTGGAATACCATACTTAATTCTTTTCTATTTGGTGAACTATATAACTTAGCTATTTCTGGTGTTGCTCCCCATGTTTCTCCAACAGTTAATGAGTCATATCCTCCAAAAGTTCTTTTATTCATCTCTTGTAAATATTCATGTAACTTAGGTCCATTTTTAGTTATTAGTTTATCTACATCTTTACCTATTAAATCTATAACATCTAATCTAAATCCACCTACTCCAAGTTCTAACCAAAAATTAATCATTTCATATATTTTTTCTCTTACTAAGGGATTTTCCCAATTTAAGTCTGGTTGTCTCTTATCATGTAAATGGAAATAATATTGACCCGATGCCTCATCATAAGTCCATGCTGGTCCTCCAAAATTTGATTGAAGTTCATTTGGAACACCCCCATCTACTGGGTCTCTCCAAATATAAAAATCTCTATAAGGATTATCCTTTCCTTTTATTGCCTCAATGAACCACTTATGTTTATCAGATGTATGATTAACAACTAAATCCATAAGAATTTTAATATTAAATTCTTTAGCCTTATTAATTAATTCCTTCATATCATCCATTGTTCCAAATTCATCCATTATGTCATAGTAATCGCTTATGTCATAACCATTATCTACATTAGGAGATTTATATACTGGACTAAGCCAAATTACATCTATACCTAAATCTCTTAAATAACCTAACTTTGATATTATTCCTCTCAAATCTCCAATTCCATCATTATTACTATCCATATAACTACGTGGATAAATTTGATATACTATTGAGTCATGCCACCACTTGCGCTCCATAAAATCACCTACCTATTTATAACTTTTTCTTTTATGCTAAAAATATATATTGATTTTCATTTATATCAATCTATAATTGTATTATACATACTATTTTTTTTTTAAACTTGCTCTATTTTATCCTAAAATAACATTATTTTGACTTTTTTAAGGAGGTTTATTTTTATGGCAAATATAAACTTAAAAGAAAAATCCAATCATGGAACTGCTATGTTTCCTTTTCACATATACAGTCACTTAGATTCAATAGGAAATTATTCTGTCCCTTTTCACTGGCACAATGAAATTGAAATTATATATATAGAAAAGGGTGAATTAAAAATTGATATTGATATGGTTACTATAATTGCAAAACCTGGAGATTATTTCTTTATAAATTCAGAACAATTACATCTTATTAATTCAGTAGATAATAAAGCATCTTTACATCATGCTATTGTTTTTTCACCCCAAATATTAAGTAGTTCATATTTCGACTATTGTGAAATAAATTATATTATACCTATATTAAATAATATAATTAGTTTTCCAACATCACTTCCGAAAAACAGTAAAGTTAAAAAAAAAATACTTAAAGAGATTTTAGATATGATAAATATATATAAAACTTCTAATAATGGATGGCAGTTAAATATCAAATCATCTTTATACAAGATAATTTCACTATTAATTTCTGAAGATATGTTATTAAATAAGAAAAATATTAAATCTATAAAAAAAGATTATAAGATAGATTTAATAAAAAAAATACTTAACTATATTCATGAAAATTACAATGATAAAATATATATTGAAGATTTAGCTTTAGAAGCAAATATGAATGTTCAATATTTTTGTAGGTTTTTTAAAAGTGTAATTGGAAAAACACCTGTAGAATATATTAATAGTTATAGAATCGAAAAAGCTACAGAACTTCTGCAAACTGAAACACTCTCAATTTCTAATATTGCATTAAGTGTTGGAATAGATAACTTTAGTTATTTTGTAAAGCAATTCAAAAAGTATAAAAACTGTACACCTTCCCAATACAGAAAATCTTTATAACAATAATATATTTATACTACAAATTAAAAAATCCACTAAAACATTTCTTATATTTTAGTGGATTTTATTGTTGATGCGAATCATAAATAAGCTCTCACCTATATTAATAATCCAATTTCAGTAAAAACCTCACTTATTTATGATACGGTTCATTATTACCAATTCTAAATCATTATATAATACACTGAAATTATTTTCATTGGTTTAATGGTGTAGTCAATGCGTTCCTTACCCCTATCCCTTATTTCATTATACATTCTCAAAATATTTTCTATCCAAACTTATAATTTAATTATATCTATTATATCCTGTCCATATTTTTCAATTTTAACTGGTCCAAAACCTCTAATAGCAATAAGTTCTTCCTCATTTTTAGGTTTCATCTTAATTATTTCTTCCATCATTTCATTATTATAAACAAAATACGGTTTCACTTTTTCTTCCTTTGCTTTATTTAACCTATACTGCTTTAATTCATCAACCAATTCTTCATATGATTTTTCTTTTTTAACTCCCACTTCTATTTTAGCTTCTACTACTTTCTCAATAACACTTTCCACAATCTCCTCTTTAACACTTTCCTTAAATGTTTCTTCAACACCTTGTTTAATAAAATCCTCTTCTGTTAAAGAATACTTTTTATTATAATCAAATGTTATTGATTTATTATTTTTAATGAAAAATTCACCTATATTCTTCATTATATCCTCAAATATATTATAATCCTTCTTATAATAATTAATTTTATTACTTATTACATCAGTCAATTGATCATATCTAAAGATTTCATACTTAATTTTACTTGGAGCCTTCGATTTATTAACTATACTCTTTGGATTAGCTATAACTACACCAGATATAACAGGTAAATTCTTAATAATGCCATTTTTAATAAGCATATTCTTCACTATTCTTACATGCCTACCATTTTGCGCTATAGGACTATAAATTCCTTCTTTCTTAATAACTTCTCCATTTCTATTTTTTATGTATCTAATAAAGTCTCCTGATTGATTTACGTATATATCACCATTAAGCTTTTTAGTTTCTAAAATCATAATAAACTGTGCTGTTATTAGTATAAAATCTAATTGCGCAACATAATCTCCATCTTGTATCCTTATATCATGTAGACATATCATAGGAATAAAGGAATTCTTAATCTCAAAATATACATTCCTTTCTCCCTGAATTCCTGCTTTTAAAAATGTTATATCCCTTTCTATATATTCTTTTTTATTTGATTTAACTTTATCCCTTAACTCTATTAAATCAAATAATTGTCTATTTTCTTCTTTAAATTCTTTATAAAATATAGGAGATTTAATTTCCCTTATTCCTAGTAAATTTTTAAATATCGCCATACCTAACTCCTAATAATCCCACTGATTTTTCTTCATATCAACATGATTCTCATCCTTAAAAGATACACCTTCTCCTAATAGTAAAAATCGTTGTTCCTTCCACCCCGGGGCTAGTCTGCCAGCATAATTTACCACACGATGGCATGGATATTTCCCATAAAATTCTGCCTGGCTAAGAACCTTCCCAACAAGACGTGCATTTTTGTCTCTGCCAATAAGTTTAGCAATTTGTCCATATGTAGCTACTTTCCCTTCAGGGATTTCTTCTACAACAGAAAGTATTTCATAAATTAATTGTTCATTAATAACCTTTTTCATATATTCACCTATGATACAACTCCTTACTTTAAGATATTATTATATTTTGCACTGTTTTTTAATAATTACTTCTTCTATCATTTCATTATTATAAATAAAGCATCACTCCACCATGTTCACTTACTGGTAACTCTTTTACCATGTTATATTCTCTAAGTATATCCTATTCCATTGTAAAGACTTTGAAGTATGTTTTAATCCTATAAAAATAGATAATATTAATAACTAATTTAATTTTTATAATGTAAAATAAAAGAGCAACTACTTTGTGATATGCTCCCTCTATAGTTACAGTTTTATTATTTAAACTGTCTACTATAAAGAGATCATATCAACTTGGTTGCTCTTTTTATTGTATTAAATTTACTTATAACATTATCTATTAATTCTTAATTAAAATAAACATCCTTTAATAAAAGCAATTATAAAATTATTTCCATACATCTCTTAATTTCCATACTTCTATGCATTTAATTTTTGCTCCATTACCATTTGAGTAAATTTCAAGTTCATCAAATTTATTCTTAGGATAAATTCTACTTGTCATTGTAGCCTCTCCATTATTAACAAATACTTCAACTGATGATCTATCTATAAATATTCTTAATGAAAATTCTTCTTGCTTATTTAAAATAGCCTTTCTAGCCCCATCCTTATTTTTACCACATTTAGAGCATTCAAGAATTAACTCTGAAATATCTTTATTATAATTTAAACTTAATTCTTCTTCCTCACTTCCTTTTATCTTAACTCCAACTTTATCTGCATCAAATTCAGATAAATCAAATGTAATGTTAAGTTCCATCATTCTTTCATTTGTTTTTAATTCATAACTCTTATTTTCATATACATCTATATTTTCTTCTTGTAAAATACACTCTTCTCTTAGTGTTTTTAATTCCTCAACTGGATTCATCATTATCTTATTATCAGAGCTTAATGTTAATTCACGTGGAAGGGTTAATGCTCCACACCATCCATCTTTTTTAGTAGGCATATCAGATTCCCACATATCCATCCATCCTATTGCAATTCTGCGTCCTTTATCATCTAAAAATGTTTGAACAGCATAAAAATCATGTCCATTATCAAATTCATTAAATGTTCCATGTTCAAATTTATTATTAGAATAATCATAATCTCCAACTATATATCCAGTTTGAAATAAATTAGGATATTTGCCATCTTTCTTTTCAATTCCTTGTGGTGAAAAACTCAATACATACTTATCTCCCAGCTTAAAGAAATCAGGACACTCCCACATATACCCTAGCTCACCTTTGCTTGTTGCAAGTGTTCCAACATAATCCCATTTATATAAATCTGAAGAAGTATATAATATTACTCTTCCTATATTATCCTTTGTAGAATTTCCAACAACCATGTACCACTTGTCCTCATGTTTCCAAACTTTAGGATCCCTAAAGTGATGTATACTATCTACAGGTGGTTTAGCTATAACAGGATTGTTTTCATATTTTTCAAAAGTAATTCCACCATCTTTACTTACTGCAATATTTTGATTTTCGAAAAATATATCTTTTTCTTTATCTATATAATTATGTCCTGTATAAATTAAAACAAGATTTCCATCATCCTCTACTGCACTTCCTGAAAAACACCCTCCCTTATCAAATTCATCTCCTGGTGCTAATGCAACAGGGCAATGTTCCCAATTTACTAAATCCTTACTTTTAACATGTCCCCAATGCATAGGCCCCCAGTTTTCATCATAAGGATGATGTTGATAAAACGCATGATATTCTCCTTTATATTGAATAAGTCCATTAGGATCATTAATCCAATTAGCTGGTGCCATAATATGATATCCAAGTCTATATTCCTTATTTACATTTTCTTTTTCCTTTTTTAAAACTTCTTCTGCTTTTAAAATTCTTTTATCTAACATTATTATTTTCCCTCCACTTTATAAACTATTTACGTTTCCTACTTTTGTCGTATCTAGATTTTCTTTTTTTGTACTAGCTAAAGTAAACATTGATATTATTGTAAATACTAAAACTATACATCCCATTATAATATAAGTACTGCTGAAACCTACAGTATCATAAAATCTACCTATTACTGGTGATAATACTGTTGCACCTACTTGAGAAGCAAACTGATAACCAACTAAATATAGTATTGAAGATAAACGAGTATCAAAATTAGCTGCTAAATATTTAAATACTGCAATGAGCATTATTGGTAATTCAACTGAATGTAGTAATTTCATGCATGATATTAATATTGGCTCTGTTGCTAATCCTGAACCTATAATTCTAAAGCTCATTAACAATCCTGCAAGAATTAATCCCTTTTTAGCACCAATTTTATTTACTATAAATGGTGCCATGAACATCATTCCTGCTTCTAAAAATACTTGCAATGAATTCAAGTAACCAAATATCTGATTACCTATTTCTTTTGAACTAAACATAGATGAATAATATAACGGAAATTGTTGATCATAAACATTATAGAAACAAGTTACACCGATTACATAAAGTATAAAAAGCCAAAACTCTTTTAATTTGAAAAGCAAACACACATCTTTTATTTTGACAGATTGAGCTTTTTCTAAATCTTCATCACTCATTTCTATTGATATAGATAAGATTATAAAGAATAATATGATAGCTGAAATAGATGCAATCCAAAAATTAATATTAGGATTGATATTGAATAACTGTCCAGCAAAAAAAGTAGCAGCAGCCCATCCTAATGACCCCCACATTCTAGAACGTCCATATTCAAAATTATACTTACGCCCTATTTTTTCTACATAAGATTCAATTGCTCCAACACCAGCTAAAAATGCTGTTCCTAAATAAATTCCACCAACTACTGCACCTAAAATTGTATTGTATTTTAATAAAGGTCCATAAACATATATATAAAATGGTCCCACAAAAATTAATAATACACTTATAAATGTAAGTATACTTTTTCTTAATCCTATCTTATCAGAAATATAACCATATAAAGGTTGCATGCATAAAGCAAAGATAGCGTTTACAGAAAATACAATACCAGTATCTGCTCCACTTAAATTTATTTCTTGTCCAAGCCAAATAGAGAATAATGAATAACTTGCTGACCAAGTTACAAAGAAGAAAAAGAAATAAGCACTCAATTTTAAATACACTACTTTTGATTTTGACATTTTTAAAATCCCCCTCTTTTTGTAAACATTTTTATTTGTTAAATAAATTATATGTCAACCGCTTTCATATGTCAACCGGTTTCATATATTTTTTTGTAAAAAAATAACATACTAAAACCTATTAATATCTTTTAGTATGTTATCCATAAATATAAATTTTTTATAATTTTATGTGGTTTTACCCTTTAAAAGTGATACTGGAAGTGCTATCTGAGACTTTTTACAGGAGAAATCTCCTTCAATTTCCTTTATCAATACATCAATTGATGTTTTTGCTATGAGCTCTATTGGTTGTTTTATAGTTGTTAAATCTGGCAACAAGCTTCTACTTGTCTCAGTTCCATCATACCCCACCACTTTTATATCTTCTGGTATTTTTCTGCCACGCTTTCTAGCTTCATTTATAAAGGCTGCTGCAAATAAATCATTTGTTGCAAAAATTCCATCTACTTCTGGATGTTCATTTAAGATTTGCTTTGCAATCTCAATTTGATTTTTACTATCAAATGCCCCCATAACTTCATAAGTTATAGGTAATTGATTACTTGCCCTCATTACATCTTCATATGCAATTTTTCTTAATCTTGCTTGTGTTCTTAAATTAACTTCTCCATCTATATTAATTATATTCCTACATCCTTTATCTAATAAAAGTTCTGTTGCTATCTTTCCTCCATTATAATTATCCGATCCTATGATTGGTATATTTTCTGATAAATATGTATCAATAGATACAACAGCTAAATTATCATTTTTATAATCTAATATCCCCTGATTATGTGTTCCAACTATAATTCCATCAACTTGGTTTCTCATAAGCATTTCTAAATATTTTTTTTCATTTTCAATATTATTAAGACTGTTACAAATCAAAACTTTATATCCAATAGAATTACAAATAGTCTCTATATAAAAAGTGAGTTCTCCGAAAAAAGGATTACTTACAGTAGGTATAATTAATCCTATTAAATTAGTTCTTTTATTAAATAATGAACGTGCAACATCATTTGGAACATAATTAAGTTCCTTCATTGCTCTATTAACCTTTTCCCTTGTTTCCTCACTTATATATCCTCTATTATTAAGAACCCTTGATACAGTAGTTGGTGAAACCCCTGCCTTTTTAGCTACATCTTGTATTTTAACTTTCATATACTTTCCCTTCTTAATTACTAACATTAAATAAATTATATCACATATACAGATTCTTTTATCATTTATAATTCTCTTATTTTCTCTTATTCAAAACCTGCTTTATAATATTTTTAAATATTTTCTTACATAATATTGGGTATAAAATGAAGTTGTGAAAGTAATATATTTTAACAATTAAAAAATACACGATATTTCTATCGTAAATTTTATGGTGAAGATAATTCTCAAAACACATACCAACATAGTATAAAAATACCTTATTAAGATATTTGACTTGATATATATGAGTTTACTTCATTAGGAGAAATATTTAAAATAACTGCAAACTCTTCATTTAATAATCTTTCTGCTTCTTTTATAATCTCCTTGTCAGCCTTATTTAATTTTTTACTAATAGATTTTGAATACCTTTTATTAAATATTAATTTAATTAAATCCTCACATTTACCACTTTTAAGCATTGTTTTGAATTGCTTATTTCTTGTTTTTTCATCATCTATCCATAACGTCTCCATATTAGTCATATCATTTATTAATGAAGTCATATATCCTTTAGAAATTATCTTTCGCATTGGAATTTAAAAATTTCTCATTAGTTATATCTATAACTTTACATACCCCTGTCATACCGTACATTATATAATCATCAATCTTAAACATGAAAAATCATCCTCCTCAATAATATTAAAAAGTGTAGATTTTCCTACACTTTTTAATGTTATATATAATTTATATTAGTGTTCAGGTATAGATTTAAAAATCTATCCTTAATAAAATCTTCTTTTTAATTACTAGCATTAGATGTATCACATTTTCTTTACTTATAAAAAAAGGTGGCTTTCGCCACTCCCATCTAATGGTAATATCTTCTCATTCGATATGGTTTAAATCGTTATCATTAATTAATTTAAGTATTCAAAAGTTTTATATTTATATTTATAAACACATATTAGTATTTACATAGTAATGATACTTATTCAGAAGTTACTATATGTGTCATCAAAGTCATACCTATAATTTATAATATTATGAAGCTATTTTAAAAAAAGTTTCTTTAGTTATTTTATATTCAATTTCTCTTTCTAACTCTTTAACTTCCATAAATCCAATTCCTTTAAATAAATTTCTTGATCTTTTATTTGTCTTTTTTATTTTTGCAACTACCTTCTCTGTTCTCATATCAAAAAAAGCTTTTTTTAAGGCTTCTAGCACAGCTTTATGCCCTATACCTTTCCCCCACAACTCTTTTTCTCCAACAGCAATTACTATCTCAACTCCATCATTCTTTGGTATTAACCTTAAAAAAACTATTGTTTCATATGCGCTTTTAATAGTAAAAAAACTACAATTATTATTAAATAAATGAGTTAATATAGGCATATCTATTCTATTTATAATATTGATTAGATTTTCCTTTGCATTTACTCCTTCATTTAAATTACTTGATATTTCTTTATCGCTAAGCCAATCAGCCATTTTTTCTGCATCTGATTTATATACTTCTCGGCTTAGTTTTATACCAATAGTTTCCACTAGTTACACTCCTTAACTTTTATTGTTAATTTTAAAATTTAAAAATTATTTTTTGACTAGTCTTGCTATAAATATTACTACTAATGTGAATATAAGTAAAAAGCTATATCTTTAATTATTTAAGTTTAACTTATCTTTTAAGTGTTTATCTTAACTTTTGACTCTTTTTCTTAACAAGTTATATTTTCCACTTTTAGCATTTAATTTCCACTTAAAGTTATTAAAAGGATTTTTATTACATTTTTAAGTATATATACGTTATTAAGAAAACTTTATAAAGAAATCTAAGAACTATGTTTAAAATGCTTTATGCTCTATTGAATTTAACACTTATTGTTTTATGTTGGTATCTAATCACGCCCTTTAAAATTAACTACTTTATAAATCTATCCCTTAATATCCTTTTAATAAATCATCTATTTATCCCATTTCCTCACACAATCTGCATCCAATACAGCTATCATCCACAGTGAAATGCTTAGTTTTTCTCATATTTTCATAATATGGCTTATAAGATGGTGCTACAAATTTAGGTAGTTTATTTCTCATGAAATTTCCAGAAGATTTCTGTTGTATCTTTTGAATTATTTCATCTATCTGCGGTTCAGCATTCTTATTTATTACAGCTACCGTTTCTTTATTAGATAAATCAAATATAGGTGTCCATGTATCCGGCATTTTCACACTAAAAAAAGCATAAAATTTTATACCTGTATTTTGCGATAGATTTTTATCAGCCAAATAGCCATTATTACCTGGTGTTGTTCCATAAGTTGCTATATAGTAAAAATAACTCTTCTTTTTTCCACTAAAAGAAACTTTATTCAAAAAATCTATAATTACAGAAGGACATCCCCATGCATATGTTGGTGAAACTATTCCTACATTTTCATTTTCCTTGATAGATAAAAAGCATTTTTCATCTTTCATAATATCCAGTATAAATATACATTCATCATTTGTTGCTTTTGCAATTCTTTCTGCTACATATTTAGAATTTCCTGTTGCTGAAAAATATAGTATCATAATAACTTTCCTTTCTTTTCTAATGATCCTAATAAATAATCAATACTTATTCTAGCTTCTTCTTTTGAAATTGAATCTTTCCTTAAAAAGCAAAATTCTAAAACCATTTGTAAAGTATTACTGTAATGCATTATTATAATTTCTAATTGCATACTATGCTTTTCAACACATTCGCATGAAGATATTATTTCTCTTATTTTTAAAAGCATGAAGCGTTTCAACAATTCTGCCATTTTACCATCTATTTCATTGTGCATCATAATGCGATTTACAATATCTTTTTCCTTTTCAAAGAATTCATATAATCTTTCAAATAGTACTTGTGTACGTTTATCTGGTTCAATACTCTTGTAATCTTCAATATTAATTGCTGTCATTCCTTTTATATTAACATTTATAATTGAAATGATATCTGATATATTCATATCTTTAAAAGATCCTATCTTTTCATAACCTGCATTATGAATATTATGATTTACAAAATTTAAATTATATTCTTCATTTCCTTAATTTTAAAAAATTTCATAGTGAATTTATTTTTAAAAAAAGTTCACGATACTAATATCGTGAACTTTTTCATTATAAATTCAATACATTCTCTTTAAAATACACCTGCTATTTTACATCTTCGATATTATATACTTCTTCATCAAGCATTCCTTCAGATTTTGCAACTACTACACTTGTTGCAGCATCTCCAACTACATTTAAAGAAGTTACTAACATTTCTATTGGTCTATTTATTGCAAGGATTAATGAATAAGCAAGAATTGCCGCATCATTATTATATCCCATTCCAGTTAATACTGTGAAAAGTATTATTGCTCCTGCACCTGGCGCTGCTGGTGTACCAACTGATGCTATTAATGCAAGTAATGCAATAACTACTATATTTGCTATTGTTACATCATACCCTGCACTTGTTGCTATAAATATTGCAGCTATAACCTGCATTATTGCTGTTCCATTCATATTTATAGTCATTCCAAGAGGTAATACAAACGATGTTATATCTGCGCTAACACCTAACTCCTCAACTGTAGTTTTAGTATTTAAAGGCAATGTTGCTGCAGATGATGAAGTAGAAAATCCAAATAATGCTACTTTACCTATTTTCTTTACAAACTTAATTGGGTTAAGTCTAGCTCCAATTGCTATAAATATTGCATATCCAAATATTAAGAATAATAGTAATGCTATTAGCGTTGTAACAACATATACAAGTGCAGGCTTTAAGTTCTCTACACCATATATTGCAAATGTTCTTGTTATAAGAACAAATATTGCTACTGGTCCAAACTTAGTTATTATAAAGCTTAAAAATACCGTTATGATTGAGTTTACTTCTTCTAATAAAGTTTTTAATACTTTTACTTTATCACCTAAGTAATTAATACAAAGACCTAATACTACAGCAACAAAAACTACTGCCAATATACTGCTATTAGTTGAAAATGCTGATAAAATATTATTTGGTATTGCTTGAACTATTATTAATAATGGATTTCTTGAGCTTACAACACCTGCTTGTGCTGTTACATTTTCAACATTAGCTGTAAATAATCCTAAGTTCTTTATTATAAATCCTATTGCTCCTGCTAATGCTAATGCAAATACTGAAGTTGATAAAAATCCTAATATAGTCTTGTATGAAATACGCCCAAGCTTTTTAGTATCACTTATCTTACACATAGCTAATGCTATTGATGTAAACACCATTGGTACTATTACTAATTGAAGTGAATTTACAAACAATTGACCAACTATATAAAATATACCAAGAGCACTTGTTGCTCCTTCTTGTGATATATCTTGGAATAAAATATTATTAATACTTGTCCAGATATGACCATTACCATTTCCCATTAAGTTCTCTCTAAGAACTATAAATCCTATGCCAGCTGCTAATCCTAAAATAAGAGCTACTACCATTTTAATTGCTAGCTTATTGCTACTGTTAATTTTTTTGTTCATTTTTTGCCTCTCCTTGCTAGTCACTCCCTAATTCAAATAACTATATAAGGCTTAATATACTTTAATTGAATGACATAAAAAAAAGTCTTCCAAATAGGAAGACTAATATAATCTCAATATAAACAACTTTTTTTCTTCTATAAATGTACTATTCAATCATTAAACACGCTGCTTAATACTAAGTACATTTATCTCAACATAAAGTCATTTTGCAAGTATATCATAACTTCCTTACTGATTTCTCGAATCAATTTAAAGGGATTTTTTTGTTTATATTACCACGCGATATCTACTTTGTCAATTTTTAAATTATTTTGTTACTATTTTTGCTTATGCTGATTCACTATATTTCTTCATAGTCATAATCTTGCTTCTATTAGCCTTTATCATAAGAACAACTGCCACTACTAAAGCAACAGCTTCAGCTATTGGAAATGAAAACCACATTATATTTATTCCATTTGAAAACTTAGACAATAACCAAGCAAGAGGTAATACAACAACACATAATCTTAAAAGTGAAATTACTAATGAACTTACTCCACATCCTAAGGCTTGGAAAACACCTTGAATTGCAATATTCCATCCTGCAAATAAAAATCCTACTGAAATAATACGTATTGCTAAAATACAAAGTCTTGCTGTTTCATCTGATAAACCAAATAAACTAGCTAAAGGTTGTGCAAAAATTTGGAGTCCTAAAGTTCCAACAATCATTATAATACTAGTATATAAAATACCATATTTAATTCCATCCTTTACTCTCTTGTGATCTTCTAAACCATAATTAAAAGCGACAATTGGAGTAATTGCATCTCTTAAACCAAAGGCTGCAAAGAAAATAAATTGTTGTATCTTATAAAAAATACCATAAGCTGTTACTGCTGCCATAGATACTGCTCCAAATATAATGTTTATCCCATATGTCATAAATGACATTAAAGCTTGCATTATAATAGCAGGAAGCCCTACACTATATATTTCTTTAACTATTTTTTTATCTAATTTTAAATAATTTAATCCATTTAACACTTCTTTGTTTTTCTTATAATGGAAGTACATTGCCATTAACATTGATACTCCTTGTCCAATTACTGTTGCATAAGCAGCACCAGCAATGCCCATTTGCGGACAACCAAACCATCCAAATATTAATATTGGATCTAATATAATATTCGTAATAGCTCCTACAAGTTGTGCCATTGTAGAATATATAGTTTTTCCTGTTGATTGTAGAAGCTTTTCATAAATAGAAAACATAATCATCCCTATTGATAATAATGTACAAATCATTAAATAGGTTCTTCCCATTGATAAAATAATAACATTAGAAGTCTGACTTCTTAAATAAATGTTAATTCCTAATATTCCAAATATAAAAAAGAATACATAAATAATAATACCTAGTGATACCCCGTTTCCAGCAACTCTTGCTACCTTCTTAGGGTTATTTTCTCCAAGTGTTTTTGACAGTAATGCATTAACACCAATCCCTGTTCCTATTCCAAATGCTACAATAAGCATCTGTATAGGAAATGCTAAAGTAAGAGCATTTACAGCATACTCTCCTGCATGAATTAATCCTTCTGAATCAGGAATTCTAGCAACAAACATACTATCAACTATATTATAGCAAGCTTGTAATACCATTGATAAAACCATTGGTATTCCCATACTAAGCATAATCTTTGGAACTGCTACTGTTCCCATTTTGTTCATTTTAATTTCTTTTTCCAAATTTTCTCCTTTCATATGAGATAGCTTTTACGGAAAACTATCACAACCATTTTAGTAAGTTTTTCATTTTTAATAAAAAAAAGAAAGCGCAAATCCATCTGGATTTACGCTTTCTTGCAACTCGATTAACTTTATTTTATATCATATTTTTCAATTTGTCAAAGTTCTTTTTTGTATATTAATTCCAATTAATTATTGCTTAAAAAAAGTAATCTCATAGAACTTTTTCTTGCTCATATGAAATGATTGAACTTAGTTAAAAAAAGTGTTAAGCTATCAATATTAAACTAAAAATATCTTTATCAACTGTAAAATTTCAATTGATAAAATAATATATTAAAGAGCTTATTTTTATCTGAAGCTAAGTATTCAGTTTATAGGCTCTTTTTTAATGATAAAGAGAGGTAATACTATGATAAAAGTTGAAAACTTATCCTACTCATTTCCACAGAAAAATCTATATAATAATATTTCCTTCACACTAGAAGAGGGACAACATTGTGCCTTTATAGGAACAAATGGTAGTGGAAAAAGTACACTTATAGATATAATTATGGATCCTGAAAAATATATGTTTGATGGCAAATTAGAAATTGATCCAAACTGTAGAATTGGTTATGTACGTCAATTCCAAGAAATTGATAAAACAAAAGAAATCACAGTTTTTGAATATTTAGCAGAAGACTTCATTAAATTACAAAATGAAATAACTGCTATATGTACTGAAATGGAAACATCTTCTAATATTGAAACTTTACTTGAAAAATATCAAGAAGCATTAGATGCATTTGAAGCAATTAATGGTGATGACTATGAAAACATGATTGATAAAAAATTAAACCTTATAGAATTAATTAAGTCTAAAGACTTAATGATATCTGAACTTAGTGGTGGAGAATTCAAGCTTATTCAGGTAATTAAGTCAATGCTAACTAATCCTGATCTACTTATTATGGATGAGCCTGATGTATTTTTAGATTTTACAAACCTTAATGCTCTTAAAAATCTAATTAATTCACACAAGGGAACAACATTGATTATTACCCATAATAGATACTTATTGAATCATTGTTTCAACAAAATTATTCATCTTGAAAACATGGAAATTCAAGAGTTTGATGGAGGATATGTTGAGTATAATTTCTCATTACTTCAAACTAAAATTGAATTACAAGAATTAGCTGCCGCTGATACTGAAGAAATTGAAAGAAATGATGAAATAATAGATAGATTAAGAGAGCTAGCATCTGAAAATGCAGAACAATTTAGAGGAAAAACTTTAAGAGCTAGAGTTAAATTCCAAGAAAGATTAGAAAAACGTAGAATTAAAGCTCCATTTGTAGAGATTAAAGAACCAAATATAATTTTCGTTACAGCAAATGAAATTGAAGAAAAAACAGCTTTAAAAGTAACTGATTATAATCTTGCTTTTGATGAAGTGCTTTTAGAAGATGTTAATTTTGAAATTAAATCTACTGATAAAGTAGCTCTTGTTGGTTCAAATGGTACTGGTAAAACTACACTTTTCCAAGAGATATTTAAAAATAATAATCCTTCCATTGAAATAGATAAAGATACTAAGATAGGTTATTTATCTCAGCTTCAAGGCCAAACATTAAATTATTCTAATACTATAGCTGAAGAATTCTTTGACCTTGGTTTTAAAACCTATGATGATATTAAAGAATATCTTGCTGGTTATAACTTTGATGAAGAGTTACTTAATCAAAAGATAGGAACTTTATCTGGTGGAGAAAAGAATTTAATTCAATTAGCTAAGCTTTGTGAAGTTGGAGCTGATCTTCTTCTTCTTGATGAACCTACAAGTCATTTAGATACATATTCACAAATAGCATTAGAAAAGGCTATTAAAAACTACAAAGGTGCTATTTTAATGGTATCTCATGATTACTATACTATAGCAAATTGTATGGATTATGTTTTACTTATTGAAGATAAGAAAATTAGAAAAATTAACATAAACCATTTTAAAGATATAATTTATGCTAATCATTTTAATAAAGATTATTTAAAAATTGAACAAAAGAAAAAATCAGTTGAAACAAATATTGAATTAGCTTTAAGAGATAATAATTTTATACTTGCAAAAGAATTATCTGAACAACTAGAAAAGCTTGTTAAATTACTATAAATTCAATCAAATAGACAATAAAACTCGACAATACATCTTAGTGTTGTCGAGTTTTTCATAATAACTATTAATGCCTATGTATACCAGTACTACATCTATATTTGTGATTTACACAAATTTATCTATCTCTCCTCAGATCATATCTCAATATCTAATTTATTATTCCATTATATCAAAAAACACGACATTTCTGCAGTGGATTTTTGAGCAAATGTAAAGACTACTTATTGAAACTTTCTAATACCTTTTATATTATTTATTACCTTCTTTATTTTTGTTTCTTACCGGTACAAACTCTGAAGTAGTATCATTAGGGTCAATGTAGACATAGTCTCCATTGCTATCCTTTTTTAATCCTAAAGATGCCATTTTCTTTTTAGTATTTTTATATTTTGTACTCATTACCTTCACCTCTTAAATATTATAAATATCATTCGTTATTATCTTTCCCTCTTATTTTTATAATAATTACCTAAGGCTGACATTTAGTTCTTCATATTATTATAGTACTTCAATAAACTGAAGAAGTTTACTCTTATCTGGACTAACAAAATTATCAGAATCAATTAAATTAATTAATTCATTTTTTGTAACCCACTTATAATCAATAGTTTCCCCATCTTGTAATATAATTGAATCTTTCTTTATATTGCATCTACATGTATACATCTTATAAAATGTATTTTTCTCTACCTTTTTTATTGTATAAATAAGCTCTAAATTATTAGCTTTAATACCTGTCTCTTCAAACAATTCTCTTTTTGCTGCATCTAAAAACTCTTCACCTTTTACTACACTTCCACTAGCTCCAGCTTCCCAAAGGCCTGGTTTATTAGGTTTATTCCAATCTCTTTGCATTAATAAAAAAGTTCCATCCTCATGATATACAATAACATCAACTACTGCATGCAAAATCCCTTTACTTATTTTCTCTCCTCTGACTATATCAACACCTATTTTTTCTTCATTTTCATTATATCCATCCCATAATTCCATACATATAACCTCCTAACTTTATTCTATTTTGTTATTCTTTTAATAGTATCATCTACAGAAATGCATTCAGCATATCTACCATTCCACATATTATCTCCTTTTATTGCTTTTTACTAATTATAATCTATATTTTTCCAAAGAAAAAGAGAATCTATTTTAGATCCTCAATTTTCACTTACCATTCTCTTTAATTAACTAGGCTTTAATATAACTTTTTGCTATATCCAACACCTTTTCAAATTCATTTATATTATCATTTATAAATTCTAAAAGCTCTTCTCTTGACGGTTCTTTATATCTATGTGAAATTCTATTTCTAAGCAATCTTGCTCCATTTAAGAATTCATACGTCTCTTCACCTATAACTTTATTTTCAACTAAAATAATAAGCGATGCTTTCATATCTATTCCTATTTTATATTTCTTTAACTCTTTTAAGATCATAGAAGTTAAATTTTCAACTGTTATAAAAAAATCTACAAATATTTGCTTTAGCCCAAATTCTATAAAAATTGTTTTATTATCTTCTTCTAAATCTTGCAATAATTGCTTACAATCTTTCAAATTCTTTATTACTTCAGTCATATCTTCAATTATTTTTATTAATCTTTCTTGATTCATGATAACAATTCCCTTCTTCTACACTTAAAATAATACTCATTTTCTCTATAATACCAATCAACTTTTTCTATAAATTTTTCTAAAAATTTATTATTATCAGTTGTATAAATACTTTTACCATCATTTAGAATATCTATTTTAATAAATATATCTAAGTTATCACTATTTAAATCAATTACATCTATATTTCTTTCTAAAAGATCTTCTAAAAATAATTCTAATTTTAAAATTTCTTTAATTGTTAACTTTGAGGTTCCTAATATAGCTATATCCACATCAGACTCTTCATTAAAATTGTCAGTAATTATACTACCAAAAACTAAAGCATTATTTATATCTAACTTACTAAGATAATTCTTTAATTCTTTACTCTTTAATTTATCTAATATTTCTAACTGTATATTCTCCATTTTACTCCTCTCTTCTTTATCTAATATTATTGATTATGTACTAATTATAGCATAATATTCCTTGTTTATTTCTCTAAAAGTTTTAAAATAAAAACACCTACGTTTAAATAGGTGTTCCTAATAATATTATTATCTTATCTTTTAATTATAGTTACTGGAACATTTAACTTCTCTATCATTAGCTTATCAATTCTCAGTCTTTCCTTACAAAAATAAAATACTCCTTCTATCCCCTTTAAGTTATGACTCTTACCAAAATTCACATTACTAACCCAATTTGCAACTTCATCAATCCAATCTGGCCTTGAACCCTCTGGTGACTTGCTCTCATTTGCTGCTTGAATTATTATATCTTCTACACTTGAAGGCTCAATATAAACAATAGATGGACTTAAGGATTTTACTGTTTCTAATAAGCTTTTAAGATATAAATATATTTCTTCATCACTTTTTTCATATACACCTAACAATTCAAATATATGATTTTGTAGAAATGCACATTCAAAAATATAAATATTATCATTTAACAAAGCCTGCTCTGCAAATTTACTCCATCTTCTTAAATGTATATCTCTAAATTCATCTAAGCTTTTTCTACCATCACATATTTCCTTTGAAGCAACATCACCTATTAAACTCAAATAACAATCTTCTGGAAAATCTATTTTAGTATAAGCTAAAATAACATTATTATCTTCTATTCGTGTTTGTCTTTGAATTCTACTAATTAACTCTTCTTTACTTATACTCTTCTTTGAACCTTCCTACATTTCAGAACACTTCTTAATAAAATCATTATATTCATCTTCTTTTAAACAAGCATTCCATGCCATATCTGCTGGATGTGACATTCCTTCTTCATAAAGAATTGCCTCTTTTCCCTCATCTATTAACTTTTCCTTTATTTTTCTTGCAGTTGTAGTTTTACCTGCACCTGGTATACCCTCAACTAATATTAATCTACTATTCATACATTTCCCCTCATAAACCTATACTGATATTTTACCTCTAAACTCTTTTTAACTATTCAACTCTATCCATTCTTCCATAACCTTTTCTAACTCTTCACTTAATTCTTCTTTTTTAGAAAATAGTTCATTAAGTTCTTCATAATTTAACTCTAAATTGCTCATAGTTAACTCAATCCCTTCAAGTTCCTTTTCAAGCTTTTTAATCTTTATTTCAAGTTTCTTTATTTCATTTTCTCTCTTTTTTACTTCATCTATTTCTTTTTTCTTCTTTTCCTTTTTTATAACTTTTTCTTTCTGTAAATCATTAATTTCCTTTTCTAGTTTTACCCTATCCTGTATTTCTTTATAGTAATCATAATTTCCAAGATAACTTTTAAATTTATTATCTTCAATTGCAATTATTCTTTCACCAATCTTATTAATGAAATACCTATCATGTGATATAAAGAAAATAGTTCCTTTAAATTCTTCTAAAGCTTCTTCTAAAGTTTCTATAGAATCTATATCAAGATGATTAGTTGGTTCATCTAATATCAATAAGTTAATATTCTCATATAAAAGCATTGAAAGTTTCAATCTTATTCTTTCTCCTCCTGATAAGGCTTTAACTTTTTTAAACACACTATTACCAAAGAACATAAACTTAGATAAATATTCCCTTGCTTGCCCTTCTAATATTGAAATATCATCTCTAAAAGCCTGAATCACAGTATACTCTTCATTATCAAAAGTAATAACTTGTGGTAAATAACCCACCTTTACATTATCACCTAATTCTACTGTTCCTTTGTCTGGAGCTTCTTCTCCTAATAGCATCTTTAAAAATGTTGTCTTTCCACTTCCATTAGGACCAACTAAAGCAACTCTTTCTTTAAAATTAATTAATAAATCAGCTTCATTAAAAATTACCTTATCAATATAACTTTTACATAAGCCCTTAGCTTTTATAGTTTCTTCTCCTGATCTTTCACTATTTTTGAAGTTTAGCTTCATAGTTTTATTTTCAATCTTTGGCTTTTGTGCATCCTCATTACTTTTCATTCTTTCAAGCCTTTTTTCCATACTAGCAGCTCTTTTAAAGAATTTACTATTATCAGCTCGTATTGCCCAATCTCTAAGGTCCTTTATAGTACTTTCCATGCTTTTAATTTCTTTTTGTTGTTCTTTATAGTTATGCATTTGTTCAAGTAACTTTTCTTCTTTTTGCTTAACATAACTTGAGTAATTACCTTTATAAGTTTTACTTTCCATATCTTCAATTTCTATAATTTTACTAACTACATTATCTAGGAAATATCTATCATGAGATACTATGATTACAATACCATCATAATTATTAAGATATCTTTCAAGCCATTCAATAGAATCCATATCTAAATGATTTGTAGGCTCATCTAATAATAAAATATCTGGATTATCCATTAATAATTTTCCTAATATAACTGTAGTTTTTTCACCACCACTTAATAAATTAAATTCTTTATCTAAAAAGTTTTGTGTAAATTTTAATCCTGTACATATCTTTGCTAATTTTTCTTCAGTATTATAACCACCTTTAACTTCATAGCTTTGAACTAATCTACTATATTGTTTTAAACTTCTCTCAAGTTCTTCTCCTTTCAACACTTTCATCTCATCTTCTAACTTATGCATTTTTTCTTCTATTTCATAAACTTCACTAAAAGCCATCTTTAAAACATCAATAACCTTTATTCCATTTTCATATTGTGGAATTTGCTCTAAATATGCACATGTAGCTCCACTTGGCTTATTAATAAATCCTTCATCATACCCAGGACTAGTAGCCCCTGGATATCCAACACAATAATCCATTGGCAATATTCCTGCAATAAGTTTTAAAACCGTAGTTTTACCACTTCCATTGACACCAACGATACCAACCTTTTCTCCTGAATATATTTGAAAATTAATATTCTTAAGAACAAGTGTTGCTTCCATATATTTTTTTACATTAACTAACGATAATTCAAACATAAATACGCCTTCTTTCTTTTTCTACTAAAACTCTAAATAGAAAGGCACAAAGCTATAAACTTAACTCTTAGCTTCATATATACTTTTAACTCAAACTTAATCTAAGAATTTGTTAGCTAAAAACTACTCCTTGTTATCAATCACCCAATATTCTAGGTTATTACAACGGTCAGTCTTAAGATAAAAACAAAAAAACTGTAAAAAGATATACTCTCCCTACAGTCTGAAATCACATTATTAACCTATAATCTCCAAATATTCATAGTCAAACAATTAATTATACTCCACAAAGATACTATAAATAACGTAAACTTTTTGTTATGTTATTTTATAATAATATGTGTTTATATAATTAATATATTATTTATTTAAACTTATATCTAAAAACTATAATGCCTATTTCAGTAAAGTAAGTTACCTTCTAAATGCCTTATTCTATAAAGAGCACAACAATAAAACCTATATAATTAGGTCAATTTTTACTCATTATAAAATCAATATAAAATTAAAATTTAATTTATATTAGCAATTAGCTGGTCTCATAACTTACATTCCCCTTTCAGCATCTTTTCCTTTATTATACCATAATATGTATTTAAATCAAATATAAAACATCTATAACTAGATAATCATTGTGCAGTTCGTTTCCGTACTTACTTGGCTACAAGGAATGAAGATATAAAAAAAAATTAATTCAAGATAGTGAAAATCTATAATTAATAATTTCTATTAATTTAATATCCAATCAATATTCAAAACATGCTATAATGTACAAATCAAATACTATAAAAATTATTAAAAAGGTGTGTTTTATGAATAAATTATTTATATTAGTTGGTCCATCAGCAGCAGGAAAGACTCTAATTTCCAACTTTTTAGTACATAAAGATGTTAATTTTTTGCAAAATCTAATTAATGTAGTTAATGATTTAGATAAATCATCAATGTTAGAAAATTTAAATATAGCAATTAACACCTTGGAAAAGTCTCCTTTTAATAAAATCATTACATCTACTTCAAGACCTCCAAGAGAAAAAGAAATACATGGTGTTGACTATTATTTTTATAATAAAGATGAATTTGAAAAAAAAATTAGTAATGATGACTTTTTAGAATATGTTGAAAACTTCGGAAACTACTATGGAACTTGCTTAGAATCTATAAATAATTCATTGAATATAGGAAATTCAATTATTGTTTTAGATGATAAAGGTGCTATAAAAATGAAAGAACTTTTAAAATCCCAAGCAATTACTATTTACCTAGATATCCCTGTGGATGTTATGGAAAAGAGAATGAATTTTAGAAATGATGATCCTGCATCAATGCTAACAAGAACTACTAACTTACATATCATGTCTTACAAAAACAAAGCAGATTTTATTATTAATGTTAATAAAAGAATTGATTTTGTTTTATTAGATATAATTGAAATTATAAAAAATACTATTGCCAGATAAATTTATGTCTGGCAATAGTATTTTTACTTATACTCTATTTTAATTTAAACTCTATTTTTCATCCTTATAAATTTGTTCATTACATAGCGGTAAGTCATGCTTTGCTCTAATTTTATTTTCAATTTCAAGAGCTATTTCAGGGTTTTCTTTTAAATATATTTTTGCATTTTCTCTTCCCTGACCTAATCTTATGTCATTATAAGCAAACCATGCACCACTCTTTTGAACTATCTCTTCATTCACTCCAACATCTACTAAATTACCTTCCTTAGATATCCCTTCATTATACATAATATCAAATTCAGCCTGTTTAAAGGGTGATGCAACTTTATTTTTTATAACTTTTACCCTAGCCCTATTTCCTAAAAAAGTATCTCCATTCTTTATTGTATCAATCTTTCTTATATCTAGCCTTACAGATGCATAAAACTTAAGTGCTCTTCCACCTGCTGTTGTCTCTGGATTACCAAACATAATACCTATCTTTTCTCTCAATTGATTTATAAATATCACAATACAATTTGATTTATTAATAGCCGCTGTTAATTTTCTCAATGCTTGAGACATTAATCTAGCTTGCAATCCTATATGTGAATCTCCCATTTCTCCTTCTATCTCAGCTCTTGGTACTAATGCTGCTACAGAATCAACTATTAATACGTCTATAGCATTAGATCTTACAAGAGCTTCTACTATTTCTAAAGCTTGTTCTCCAGTATCTGGTTGACTGACTATTAATTCATCTGTATTAACTCCTAATTTTTTAGCATATGTTGGATCTAATGCATGCTCTGCATCAACAAAAGCTGCTGCTCCTCCTAATTTTTGTGCTTCAGCTATTATACTTAATGATATAGTTGTCTTACCTGACGATTCTGGTCCATATATTTCTATTATTCTTCCCTTTGGAACTCCCCCTATTCCTAATGCTATATCTAAAGCTAATGAACCTGTAGGTATAGACTCTATATCTAGTGTTTTATTTGAACCCAATTTAACTATAGAACCTTTTCCGTATTGTTTTTCAATTTGATTCATAACTGTTTCTATAGCTGCCATTTTCTTCTTATCAATATCCATTTTTTCTCTCCATTCTCTTTTATCCACTTTTTATTAATACTACTTTTACCTTTTATAAAATAAAAAATGCATTGTATCGACGGCAAGTGGTATAACCATCGGTACAACGCATTTACTCTTTTAAGTATAACATAATTTTATTTTCTAATGTAATACTACAAGTTAAAAAACTTTTAAATTATATGCTTAAACTTCTTCTTATAAACTATTTAAATTTTCAATATTTTTTATTTTTAGTGTAAATATAAAATAAACTATAATAATTTATACAATATTGTTTAATACATGAATAATATTGATTTTCTAATTTATTTTACATGATTCTCGGCCTTTATTTCCCAATGAATTACAAAAGCTAATATTGCTCTTAATAGTATTATAGCTGCTAAAATATACATTTCATCTAAGGATCTTACTATTACTGTTTTTAATATTTCTGCACCCATTTTAAATTCTAAAGCTAAAGTTAGTGCTTCCGCAAATTGAATTTTTATTGGATAGTTTGTCCCCTTTATTAAATTACAAAAATACTTCCAAAACGCTTTAATAGCACCTATAAAAATTATAATTACCCCCATAGCTTCAAGTAAATGAATAATTTCAGGGATTACTATTTCTAAAAAGTTACTTAACATAATTATTCCTCCTATGTTTTCATTTGCAGGAATAATTATACATGATACACTTCTTATCTTCAATTTAATAGATATATGAATAATACTTATTTTTAATATAACTTTATTTCTTATTTATAATTTCTTCATAAATTATACCTTCTCTAAGTCCTAATGCACTTATTATAAACTTCTCTGAATTAAAATATCTAAGTATTACTAAAATAGCCCCAAGCGGTGCTGCAAATATTTCTGCTCTCTTCTTAGATAAACCCTTAAAATTATTTCTTTCATTTATAGATAACTTAAAAAAATCACTATATATTTTAGATACTTCTTCTCTTGTCATACTATAATCGTGAAGTGATTCCTTAGGATAATTTTTATCCCCCTTAGCTACCCTCCCTATATGCTTAGCAATACCACCAATTCCAATTACATTCAATTTATTATTTTTTGTTAACCAAGATATTTCATCAAGCTTATTATTAATAAATTTTTCTAGTTCAATATTTTCATCATCAGATTCAATATTATTAAACATCTTAGTAAGCGGAATACATCCTAATGGTAAACTTATGGTTTCTTTAAATTCTCCTTTTTCCATAAGAGTAATCTCCATACTTGAACCACCTAAATCCAATAAAACAGCATCTTTTTCCTTCATTGAATTTTTAACTGCCAAATATCCATATCTAGCTTCTTCTTTTCCTGATAATATATTTACATTTAACCCCAATTCTGATTCAATTCTATTACATATATAACTTCTATTAACAGCTTTTCTAACTGCTTCTGTTGCAACAACATAAATTTCTACAACTTCATACCTTTGACATATGTCTTTAAATCTTTTTAATACATTAATGGCTATCTCTATTCCATCATCAATTAAATAATTATTTTTTGTTAAATAGCTACCTAATCTAATAGTCTCTTTTGCTTCATCAATTACTTCAAAATTTGAATGTTCATTTATATGATAAATTATTAGTCTCACAGAATTAGATCCAATATCTATTATTGCCCCTCTATTCATTTTACTTACCTCTCAATTAACTATTAAATAATTTTTTATACTATATTATTTCTTATATTTTACAATATAGAACACTTTAAATAAAACAAAATGTCCTCAATTATTAATTAAAGACATTTATATTTTGTTTATTATTTTAATTAGCCTCTATTATACCTTTAACATAATTATTTATTTTCTAAAAAACAATAAATTATTTTATAAAAATTGTAAGATATTGATTATATTTATTGATTTATGTTAATAATAAATATATAATATTAACTAATAATTATTATCTTCAAGGAGGCTATATTATGGATATTAAAGAAACTATTTTAAATGTTATGAGAGAAGCTGGAAAACCTGTTAGTGCTGGAGAAGTTGAAAAACTATCAGGACTTGATCGTAAAGATATAGATAAAGCATTTAAGGAATTAAAAAAAGAAGAAGCTATCGTTTCACCAGTTCGTTGCAAATGGGAACCTGCAGCTAAATAAAAGTATTCTAAAAAGCCCCTCTGTTCTAAAAACAGGGGGATTACAATTATCTTTTATAAAAATATTATTAATATCTTTTATCATCACATTTTCACCATATATTTAAATAAATTTAAATATATTTTCAATAAGATTAATAACTTATCTCTCTATTTCTTTTACTTCACAATATATTGAAATATCTTTAACTTACAAAACACTATTTATGTATAATTTCTCCTTATTATGTTCATAACTTATTATCTTTCCTTCATAAATTTTATTAATAATTAAAACATCTTTGATTTCATTTACATAAATAAGTAAATACTCTCCATTATAACAATACAAATATAATCCTTCATTTCGTATAACATAACAAATGGGAAATACTTCTATTTTTCTATCATTAATATAAACTTCTATATAAAATTTATTATCCAAAGCATTATCAATCATTTTACATACTTCATTTTTTATATCAAATTCATCTTTATAATCTAATATATATCGTTTCTTATATTTACTTAAAATTTGAGAATATCTATCATTATCTATTATTCTAAACCTATCACTCAAATAGGATTTTCTTAAATTTTTACTAATACTTTCAGCGATATACATTGCAAATATTAAATTTTCATAATCCTCATATCTTAGCATTAGTCTTGATATATTATAACTCCTATCTATTTCTACGCCTCCATTTTTACCTCTATGAATTATTAATGGAATTCCTACTACTGATAATTTATCTAAATCTCTTTGTATAGTCTTAATAGATACATTAAAATATTCCGCTAATTCATTCATTGTAATTTTAGAGCCTTTTCTTAATAAATAAAATATAATATCTAATAATCTCATTAATACTGCCTCACATACTTTATTAAGTTTTTTTATTATATATTAGCCTATAAATAAGACTCATATAGTCCATATTATAAGATTTTATAAAAACATATGTATATAACAACCAAAAATAGTTTCTTTTTATAACTAATTACTATTTATAATTGTTAACTATTTCTACTCAATCTGTGGATTATTATATATCCATATTACATAACTTACTTTTAAATAAAAAATTCTAAATATAATTTAACTTACTTTTTTATAGTATTCAATAGTAATTATATAAATACTAATTCATCAGAATATAAAATAAAAGCTCAAAAATATTATACTCTTGAGCTTGCTTAATTTTAACTTTTACAAATAAATGGTATTTTATTTATTTGAACAATATAAAAAGTTGGTGGCACATCCGTATCTGTTCCCTTAATCCATATTAAATCATTATCTATACAAATAACTTTTCCTCTTGCTGGGTTATTTGAACGATCTATTGCATCAAGAGCAATATCAAAATTCTCTATATCATTATTTTGAGTTAAGAATTCTGCTATTTCGCTATTACAATTAGCGTCACTTTCACTTGGCAATCTACTCCAATCATATATCTTAGATAATTGATCCATGAATTCATCTAATTTCTCTTCTTTTACTACTAATGCAATGCCAATAATATCTGTTACTGGAATAAATATTTCTCTCATTAGGTTATCAAACCTACTTGGATAATCTACTGGAGTAATAATATTAGCAGTGCAACTTACTAGATTATTATTAACTACTAACTTTGGCATCTCATCTACAGCATCTATTCTATTAAATTCAGTATAAAATCTTAATCCATAGTGTGCTGCACTTGTATCAATTGTTAAATCTAATAAATCTGAATTCAAAATAAACTTTAAAGCTTTAGTAACACTTGATTTGCTCATAATATCTCCCCCCCTATTTTTTTATAATATATATTATGTTGCAACCTTGTTTACTGTTACATTCACACAAAAATTATATACAAATAAAAAACTATATCATTCTCTATTATTAAATCCATATTCTCTATCTAAACCTTTATCATTAATTAATATACTTTAAATAGTAAAAACTCTATAGATATAAAACCTATAGAGTTCTTACTTTACTATAATATTTTATTTTGAATTTTTAACTATGCTCTTATAACCTGCATATGTTACATAGAAATATCCTCCATATACTATAACAAGTATACCTAAAGTTAGTAATGCTGTTGGGCCTATATTAGGCTTTCCATATAAAGCTATAAACTTATTTACTACTGATATCCCAACAATTGAACTTACTATTGCAAGTATTAATGGCATTGCAAAATAAATTGCAGTTTGAGTAAATATAGTTTTATTTATCATCTTTTCTGTTGCACCAATTTTCTTTAATGCCTTATATCTATCACTACTATCACTAGCTTCTGATAATTGTTGAAGAGCAAGAACTGCTGCACTAGAAATTAAAAATACAACTCCTAAATATAATCCTATATAAAGTATCATTGTAGTAAGTCCTTTGCTAGCCTCATAAACTTGGCTTTTTGTAGCCCTTATCATTGGTAAATCATAAATTTCATCATATCTTCTAAAAGAATCAAATAGACTATTCATATCCTCTTCTTCAGCAGGATCATTAGGATTCTTATAATTCATATTCATATATGCTGCATTTAAAGTCATATCCTTAAAATCATCTGGTACTATAATCGTAAGTACATTATCTGCTAATTCAGAATTATATACAGCTTCATTTAAATATTCTTTATTAGCTACCTTATACTCTTTTCCAGCTATACTAACCTGTGGACTATTTTTAATAAAGTTTTTTACTGAATCCTTAGCTTCTGTAAAATTAGATGTAACTAATATTTCATTATCATTTATACTTAATGGTTCTTCACCATATAAACTTCTTATTTTATTATAATCTGAAATTTTAATAGCATCTATATATTCCCATCTGTGTTTTCCATTATCTAAGCTTTTTTTAAATTCTCCTACTGCATAATCTTTTAATATCATATTAGCATCTATACCATCTATTATATAACCATTGATAAATATAGGCTCTTTTCCATTAAAATCATAATTTATAGCTTTAAATACATCTTCCATACTTTTATACTTATTTTCTTCATCTGTAAATAACTTTACTGAAGCATCAAATGGAACAACTATACCTTTTTCTAAAGCACTTTTAAAGCTTAAACCAGTTGATAAAAGTACTATAGTTATAAATAACATAAGTGAAATTACTGTCATTGATACAAAGTTTGTATTTACTTTACTACTAATTTGTCTCGTAACAAAAATATTTAATTTTTTTAGATATATATTTTTACTTCTTTGAATTACCCCTAATAAGAACCCTGCGATTCCATAGAAAAATCCTGCCGTTCCAATTATTCCAAATACTATAGAAAGCTTAAATCCTAACTTGTCTGGATTTAGCCCACTTTTAGTTACTAAATAATAAGCTGTTCCTAAAATTATAATACCTGAAATAAATATAATTGATGAAATTATTGGATTCTTTATTTTAATATCTTCACTTTTTCTTGCTGCAGTTAACATATCAATTAATTTATATTTAGCTATAATCCTTGTATTAAATATCATTAAAACACCAAATATTAAAGCAAAGTATAATACTGTTTTTAAAATAGCACTACTTGATATTATAAATTTAAATTCTGTCATTCCAACGTCAAATAACTTAGCTGTAAATAATGATAAACCTTGTGATACAACTAATCCTAATAACAAACCTGCTATAAGTGATAAGACCCCAACTATTAAAGTTTCACTTAATAATATCTTTGATATTTTTCTTTTACTCATTCCAAGAGTCATATAAATTCCAAGTTCTTTTTTTCTTTTTTTAATTAAAAAATTATTTGCATATAGTATCAATCCACCTAAAATAAATGATACAAATACAGAAACATATGATATTAATGTTGTTACAAGTGACATATATTCTGCCTGATTTTTATTCATATCTAATAGTGCTTTTTGAGATTCTATTGAATTAAAACTATAAAATATACAAACTGCAAAAGCTATAGTTAAAAAGTATATTGTATAATCTTTAAAGCTCTTTTTTACGTTATTTATTGCTATTTTAGAATACATTTTCTACATCCCCTCCAAGCAATGTTACTACTTCAATTATTCTATTAAAAAATTCTCTTCTTGTATCATTACCTCTTACTAATTCATTAAAAACTTTACCATCCTTAATAAATAAAATTCTATGAGCATAACTTGCAGTAAAAGCATCATGAGTAACCATTAAAATTGTTGCTTGTAAATCTTTATTTAATTTTTCAAAAGAATCTAAAAGTAATCTTGAAGATTTTGAATCTAATGCACCTGTAGGTTCATCAGCTAAAATTAATGATGGACTTGTTACAATAGCTCTTGCAGAAGCAACCCTTTGCTTTTGCCCTCCAGACATTTGATATGGATATTTATTTAAAACTTCTATAATGCCTAAGTTCTCTGCAACCTTTTTTATTTTATTATCTACCTCACTAGTTTTAACTCCTTGTATTGTTAATGCTAATGCTATATTTTCATAAGCTGTTAATGTATCTAAAAGATTAAAATCTTGGAATATAAATCCCAGTTCATCTTTTCTAAAGTTTTCTAATTGTTTTGATTTCATTTTAGTAATATCTTTATCATTTATTATAATATTACCTGTAGTTACGGTATCTATTGTAGAAATACAATTAAGCAATGTTGTTTTACCACTTCCTGATGGCCCCATTATTCCAACAAATTCACCTTTATCCACTCTAAAACTGATATTATCAATGGCTTTTGTTATATTATCTTTATTTCCATAATATTTTTCTATTTTTTCAACTTTTAATATATTTTTCATCTAATCTTCCCTCCAATTATTTTATATCTCTTAATTTAACAAACTATCTTCTTACTTTAAGTATTTGTAATCATCGCTGTCTTCATTATTTATTTTATATTAATGTTAGCAAAGTACATATTGAATTACATTTCAGTAATCTTACAAAATCGTAACTTTAATAATATTAAAACTTTTAATTTATTTAAGTTACATTAATATATTTTCAATAAAAAACTCACTTCTCCTACTATAGTTCTACTGCTCTTATGAAATTATCAAAAGGTTTGTCTTTATTACAATAAAAAAATAAAAAAATAAAAAAGTTAAACTCTTTTCATTCCTATACCTTTATAGAAATATTTAAAGTTCAACTTTTTTATTTTACTACTTCCATAGTTATTACATAATAATTTAAAAATCAGTAAACTTTCCTTGCGGAAAAACTATATTTACTTTAGTTCCTATATTTTCTTTTGAATTTAAACTTATTCCAATACCTAATTTATCACAAAGCTTTTTACATAAATAAAGTCCTATTCCTGTAGATTTTCCAAATTTCCGTCCATTTTCTCCAGTAAACCCTTTTTCAAATACCCTATCTATATCTTTTTCATTTATTCCAACACCATTGTCTTCTATAGTTAAAATAATATTATTTTCATTTACTTTTGAATATATCGAAACTTTTCCTTCATTAGGTATAGAAAACTTCACTGCATTTATTATAATTTGATTTATAATAAATTCTACCCATTTTTCATCACTAAAAATATTACCTTCTATACCTCTAATATCTAATTTTATATTCTTATTTATGAAATCCCTGCTATTGCTTTTAACAGATTTCATAACTACACTTCTTAATGAAAATTCTTTAATGATATAATCTTTACTTACATCACTACTCCTAGCATAATATAAAACTTGTTCAATAAATCCTTCTACTCTTTTCATTTCATAATTAATTCTTTCGCTTAAATTACTATTATCATTTTCTAAAATAAGCTTAGCTGATGCAATTGGAGTTTTTATTTCATGTACCCATGTTTCAATATATTCCCTGTATTCAATTTGTTCATCTTTATAATGCTTAACTTTTTCGTGCATAGATTTATTACATTGTTTTAAAACATCATTTATAATTCTTGCTTCTTGAAATCTAGGCTCTTCAATAACTTCTGGCAATAAATATTTTCTATCCAAATTTTCTACTGTATTAATTAAATTATTTAAATATCTTCTATATTTAATAAATTCCAAAAACATATATATTAGAATCGGGCCAAACCATATTAAAAATAATATTAATATTATATTTATTGATACTTTTACTATTTTCATTAATATTGCTACTAATAAAAACATTATCAAATTAATTATTAAAAAAATCATTCTTTCCTTTATAAATTCAATTATGCTCATATTTTACTTCCTTTTATCTTATGGAATAATATATCCTAACCCTCTTCTTGTTTCTATTACATTTTTAATTCCTATTTCATCAAGCTTTTTTCTTATTCTTGTAACATTTACAGATAAAGTATTATCATCTATAAACATTTCACAATCCCAAAGATAATTCATTAAGTTTTCTCTAGATACTATTTTTCCTTTATTTTTTATTAAATAAGAAAGAATCTTTAATTCATTTTTTGTTATTTCAATAGTTTTATCATTATAACTTATTGTTCCATTTGATAAATTTACTTTCATGTCTTTATATTCTAATATATCTACTTGAGTCGAATTTCTATTTACTCTCTTTAAAATTGATTCAATTCTTGCTAATAAAATTTGTGTATTATATGGTTTGGTTACAAAATCATCAGCACCTAAATTCATACTCATTAATTCATCAATATCACTATCCCTACTAGTTACAACTATTATTGGAATTTCTGAAAACTTTCTAACTTCTCTACATATGTAATATCCGTCAAATATAGGTAAATTTATATCTAACAATATTAGGTCAGCCTTACTTTCTTTTATATTTTCTATTACATTTTCAAAGTTATCTGGTGCTTCTATTTGATATCCATATCTAGATAAAAAAATACTTAACTCATCTCTAATTGTTTTTTCATCTTCCACAATAAAAATTTTACTCATTTTATACTCCTCATATAATTATAAAATAAAAAGCTTTGTTAATATTTATATATATTAATCAAAGCTTAATTAACATTATAATATATTTCATTTACCAATATGTATATTAAACATAATTTTTATCTTCGAACTAATTTAAATTTTTCTTCATCATAACCAGCAAACATTACTAATCCAACTACTTTTATAACTTCAATTATTTTTTTCATCAATAATCAGCTCCTTGTTTTATCTTACGATGTACTTTTATTATATTAATTAATTCTTTATTTTCATATTTATGTTTATTACATTTATCTTTCATTATTGTAACTTTTAATTAGAGTCCAAAATAATTGTAACTTTTAATTAGAGTCCAAAATACTTTGCTATTTATAATATCTCATACTTAAATTAATACTATAGTCATTATCTTTTATCCTATAAATTATTTTCCCAAAACTACTAAATTTATTCATTACTTATATTTAAAAACTTATCTTATTTAATCTTTGAATATTAGATAAAAAATAGTAAAAAATATATTTAGTCTTATTATTTAAAGGAGAAAGCTATGAAACTAACTAATGATATTAATATTAATGTAAAGAAATTACGGGAAGAATTAAATTTAGGTAAAAGCTTTGATGTAATTGAAAGAATAATAGAAGTCCATAATCATAAGTATTACTTTTATTTTCTTGATGGCTTTGTAAAAGATACAAATATGGAATATGTTCGTAGAGATATTTATAATTTAGATGAAAAAGATTTTAATAGCATAAAAAACGCTACAGATTTAGTTGAAAAAGCCCTATGCTCAATTGAAGCTTCTACCGAAAGTGATATTGGTAATATAATTACTGCTATACTTTGTGGTCAAACAGCTATGTTATGCGAAAACTTTGATGAAGCAGTACTATTAGATTATAGAACTTATCCTGCAAGAGGTGTTGAAGAACCTGAAAAAGAAAAGGTTCTTAGGGGTGCCCACGATGGCTTTGTTGAAACAATAGTTTTTAATACAGCTTTAATCAGAAGAAGAATTCGCGATCCTCACCTTACTTTTGAAATGCATAATATAGGTAGTATTTCAAAAACCGATATTGCTATTGGATTTTTAGCAGGAACAGTTAAAGAAGATACCCTTAGTAAAATTAGAGATATGATTGATAATTTAAAAGTTAAATCATTAACTTTAGGAGATCAAAGTTTAATAGAATTACTTAATTCATCAAGTTGGCTTAATCCATTTCCTAAGGTGAAATTTACTGAAAGACCTGATGTTGCAGCTGCACAGATAATTGAAGGTAGTGTTATTATATTGATAGATAATATGCCATCTGCTTTAATATTTCCATCTAATGTTTTTGACTTTATTCAATCTATAGATTATTATTATATGCCAGTGCTTACAGGTAACTATCAAAAACTAATTAGAGCATTAGTACTTTTAGTAAATGTATTTTTAACACCGGTATATGTTTTACTTACAGATAATCCAACTTGGCTTGCTGGTCCACTTAGTTTTTTATTGCCTAAAGATTCATATACAATACCATTATTCTTACAATTTATTATTGGTGAATTTGCTGTAGATGGTTTAAAATTAGCTTCATTAAATACACCAAATGTTTTAGGAACATCTTTATCAATTATTGGTGGTTTAATATTAGGTGATTATGCTGTTCAATCTGGATGGTTTATTCCTCAAAGTATCTTATATATGGCAATTGTTTCTCTTTCAAGCTTTGTTCAACCTAGTGTAGAGTTAACATTTGCATTAAAGTTTATTAGATTAATCCTACTTGTATTTACTGGCCTCTTTGGTACTTGGGGCTTTATTGCGGGAATAATTATAAGTATAGCAATTGTAGCTTCAACTAAAACACTTACTGGTGAAAGTTATCTTTATCCATTAATACCTTTCAATTGGAGCGCTTTAAAGCACTTATTATTTAGAACTAAGAAAACAGCAAGTAAAAAATAGTAAATTATAAAGATTAGTTTTTTATATATTAAATATAATACTTAAATTAATTTGATATAATAAAACTAAAATTTAATATATTAAAAGACTCGGAGGTTTTTAAATGTTTGATGAAAATACATATAAAGAAGATATTCAAGTATTTAAAGAAATAAATTCTACACAAGCAGATAAATTATTGTCTGAAGAAAACTTAGCTGTTGTTTATATAGGAAGAGAAACTTGTCCTTATTGTCGTAAATTTGCTAAAAAATTAAGTGGATTATCAGATGAAATTAATACAACTATATATTATGTAAATAGTGAGTCTTTCTCTGATAATAATCTTAAGGCATTTAGAGAAAAATATAATATTGTAACTGTTCCTGGATTTATTGTTAATAAAAGTGGCAAAATAGAAGTTAAATGTGATTCTTCTACTCCAGAAGATGAAATTTTAAAAATGATAAATTAATATTTTAAGTATAATAATAAAAGCAAGCTGTATTTACTTTTGAAAATACTACTTGCTTTTATTTTTTCTTAATTTATCCTTTTAACTAAGCACCCATTCCAATAATCATACCTATAACATATGGTATAAGCCATACTGCCCATACAAATATACTAAACTTATGAAATTTAGCTTTTTGCTCTTCATTATTTTTATATAATACCCAAGTTACCCATCCTACATGAAATAACATTAAAACTATAGCTAAAGTTCCTGTTATACCATGAATAATTTACTTGAACTTGAAATAGAATCAACTTCTTGACATATTTAAAGTTCCTGTAGTATCAAATAACTATTTCTACTTTTATAACTTTAATAGCACTAATTAGCATTCATTTTGAACAACTTTTTCTTGTACTTCATGCATCTTTTTCATTACAAATCTAGCAATAGGTTGTGCTATAAAAATCTCTACAGCAAATGCAATTGCAAAATTTCTTGGCCATTTATAAAAGAAGTTATAAATCGGCTCCATAGTAATTTTCCCAAAACCAATCCATGTTCCAATTATCGTTAGTAATATTGACATTAAGAATACTGTACATAATGTGTTTACTATAATATGTGCATTAAAACTATCTTCTTTTTTTATTATTTTTCCAGTTAACCAGTCCGCTGGCTTATGTGTAAGTAAAACAACTATAATAACACTAATCCATATGAATGGTACAACTCTCATAGCTTCTCCCCATACAGTAATATTAAATCCAATTTCAAAGCAAGTTATTAGTGGTGCAATTATACATACAGATATAACTGAAATAATTGCTATAAAAATTGTCATCTCCTTTTTATTTCTTGGTAACTTCATATAAAATTCCATATTATTTTTCTCCCTTAAACTATTTTATATGACGAATTGTCAAGCTAAGTGCAACACTTAGCTTGACAATTCGTCATATAAAAAAGCTCTCATCCTATATGAATAGGACGAGAGCATTACTCACGTGTTACCACCTAAATTTATCATTATCTTACAATAACAACCTCTTCAAGTACGCCAAAAAAATTTTGGTTATACTCTAGCACTATAACGTGTGCATTACGACATCTGCCTACTGGTTGTTATCTTTCGGAGTGCTGCTCAGAGATGTATTCAAATTAACTTGTTATGTTCCTTTCACCAACCGGAACCTCTCTTTATAACTCTATTAATTTTACTCTTTCTCTTCAAAGCTTTATATTATTATAATTCATTATATTCCATTATTATTTTTTGTCAACAAAATATTTATAATATAAATTAATTTAATAAATATCTGATAATTCTAAAACTGTTTTATCACGATTATATTCATATATTTCCTCTAATTCATCTTCTATTTTTATGTTTGGTAACTGAACTTCAAAAGTACTTCCTTTACCTAAAACACTTTCTACAGTTACATTTCCATTATGAATATCTATCATTGATTTTACTATACTTAAACCTACTCCGCTACCTTCATTTAATCTATTTAACGAATTATCTCCTCTTGAAAATCTATCAAATATTTTACCCTTTATTTTTTCATCGATACCAATTCCATTATCACTAACAATAAATCTTATTATATCACTTTCTAAAATTAAATTTATTTTTATATATCCATTATTTTTTGAATATTTAATAGCATTAGACAGTAAATTCAATACTATTTTTTCAATCATATTAGGATCACATTTAATATAATGTTCCTCTACATTAGTATCAAATTCAATATCAATATTTTTAGACATTCCATATGGAATTATGGATAAAGCTATCTCCTCTATAAGTGATACTATTTCATAGTTCCCAAAATTAGGTTTTATCATTCCTACATCTATTTTTGTTAAATCTATTATATTATTTATTAGTCTTAACATCCTCTTACAATTTAAAGCTAAATATGGACTATGTTTTTTATATTTATAAACAAACTCTTCTTTATCACCATCACTAAAACTATCTAAAAGTTGCACACTCGAAGCAAAAATATTTAATGGTGTTTTTAATTCATGTGAAAGAGTAGATATAAACTCGGCTTTTTTTATATCATTTAGTTTATGAGCCTGAATTTCAGATTCTAGTCTAATATTATTAGAAATATTAATATAACTAACCAAAATTTGATTTTCACCTTTATCTGAATGAATAAGTTGAATAAAACAATCAATTATTTCATCTTTTTTAACATCTGTAAGTATCCCTCTCCACATTCCAGTTCTTTTTAATTCCCTTAATATTTCTGGTATTTTCTCTTTTACATCTTCAATTTCAAGTATTAATTCTCTAAATTTCTCATTACTGATATCATTTGAAAATCCTTCTTTAATTTTGTTATTCATATAAGATACATTAAACTTATTATCACAAATAAACATATATGTATGACTATTATAATGCGCTAAATTATAAAATTTTTGCAATTCTTCATTTAGAATTTTTGATTCTTCATACAATAAATATAATTCTATTACTGTTCCAATAATTACACTAATAAAAGATATATAGGTAATTAATATTGATGTTAGCATTATATCAAAATATAAACCAGTATGAGCATATATTGCATATATAGCCTTTATTCCTAATAAAGCTAAGCTAACACTAAAACATCCTACTATTACACTTTTTTCCTTTAATGATATAAAAATCAACCTGATGGCAATAATATAATATGAGATAAATAAAAATACATTATAGTATACAAATACACTATCAGGTATATTTAAAATTGTTCCTCTTAAATACTTTTCAATTATTCCTACTATAAATGAATATATAACAACAAATATTAATGAAAAACCCCTATTCTCTTTTATAAATTTATATAATTTACTTTTTGGAAAAAGAATAGTGTAAAGTATTAGCATTCTTAATATTGATGTAGAAATCATTATATAATCAGAAATATAAAATTCATTACTTATAAAAGTAAAATAATCAAATTGATCTGTAATTATTCCAATAACTAACCCTATATATACTAATATTAATGTAAATACTGTATTTTTCTTTGTTTTTTTATATAAAATTGAACAACTTATAACTGAAATAATAGCTAAAAAACTATTAATCATCTTTAATAATTCTAATGTAGCTGATAAATATTCTTTATTATTGCCTGTTATAAATATTTTATAAACAAAAAATGTTATCAGAACTAAAGCTAACATTAAAAAAACACTTATTATATCACTTGCCTTTTCAGCTACAGTGTTTTTTTTTATAGATACCTCTCCCATACAACATCTCCCCTTTAACCATTAATACTCAACAAAAGTTTTTCTGTATTAATACCTTTTTTTATATTTTATACCCTTTTTCTTTATTTTTCTATATTTTTTTATTATGATTAAACATTTTATTTAATATTCAAAACTCCTTTTTGCCACATTTTTCACTTTTTTACATTAATTTAGGAATATTACAAATCTATAACTCATTAAAAATAAAAAACCTTAATCAACTTCTTATATTTGATTAAGGTTAAAATAAGTATTTAAAATATAAACTTCTTCTTTATTCTTTAAAAATTGATTACCAATATTAATATTCAACACTATAATATTTTTATTCTATATCATAATTAATTTAATATATCCAATATCTAAAATTGCTTTTCCAAATCCATCCTCTAAAAACTCTAAAACAGCTTCAGAATTATTTGAAATAACTCTAGAAAATACTACAATATATTCCTTAATATCTTCAATTGATATTTCATTTTTATTATTAGTATAATATTTTAAAAATACCGTATATCTCATTAATAAATATTCTAATATTATAAGTTGAAAACTAAGTGCAAGCTCTTGAAAATCTTCACTAGTACACTCACTTAAGATTTTAGATACTATACAATTTTCTATTAACTCATTATATTGTTCAAATGTTTTTTTATAGATTATCCATTTATTAATATAATTCTTATCTTTCTTACTTTCTGAAAATTTATATATTTCTCTTAATGAATTTTCTAATCCTTCAACATCCTTATAATTTTCAGTAATATCTAAAAATAAATAATTTAATTCCTCTATTGCTTCTTCTATATTAAATTCAATTTCACTAAATGCTCTTAGTACGTTACTAATATATTTATCACTTTTATATTCTTTTAATATTTGATTTTTACTTATATCATTACTTAACATATTAATTAATATATCAAAACAAAGTATTAATTTATCATCTAATGACAACTTTTTCTCTTGAATAATATAAATTAATAATTCCCTAACCTTATACATTGTAGATTTTTCCTCCATTATTTTATTATCTGAAGAAATCATTTTAATTTTTCCTTTTAATTTACTTATATTTTCTACAACTTCTGGACATGCGCATGATAATGTAATTTCTTTTCTTCCTTCAAGTACATTTTCAATTCTAGGGAACTTTTTACATGTTAATGATAAACATTCCTCACCATCATTTTTTACTATATTACACAATCCCTTATTATCTAAAAATGGACACTTTTCTTGAGTTTCTTTATTTATAAAATACTCAACTTCATCATCATTAATTATTTCTATTACATTTTGTAATATATAATTTTTTTTATTATTCTTCCACTTAATATAAGTGTTATTATCAATATTTACATCCCATCCTGAACAACATGTAAACTTACATTTATCAGCAGTACATCTAAAATAATCATAATTTTGTATCTTAAAAATTTTCACTTCTTTATTCATATGTCACTAACTCCATTTCGATGTTATTACTTTATTATAAGCTACATGCTTAAGAAATTATATTATACTTAATATAATTATCAATTACTTTCATTTTATAAAATAACTTAAAATAAATTTTTCAGTACATTGTTTTATATTGTTTGAATAATACTTTAACATCTACCACCCTAATTTTTGATCTTTTACTGTAAAATGGCTACTATCATTTTTAAATTCAATATTAAAATTATTATTTTCATCTACATTAATTTTAGTTAAAGTTGCTTGTCCCATAACTTCTGAATTTACCTCATTGTCTTTAAAGTAATACATAATAGCTTTAAGAGTTATTCCATGAGCTACAATTAAAATAGTTTTTCCTATATTTGCTTTTATTATTTTATTCATAGTATTAGCAACCCTAGCCCTAACTTCATTTAAATTTTCACCGTTTGGTGCTGATAATTCAGTATTACCTTTCATAATTAGGCCTATATCCCAATTAGGATTTTCTTTCATAACCTCATCAGTTTTTCTTCCTTCATAATCACCAAAACACATTTCCATAAATCCGTCATCAGTTATAATTTCAACATCTTTATCACCTTTAATAATTTTAGCTGTTTCAAATGCTCTTTCAATTGGGCTAGAATAAATAATATCTATATGTATATTTTTAAGTCTATCTCGTAGCTCTTTAGCTCTTTCTATTCCATCTTCAGTTAATGGTGAGTTTCCTCTTCCCTGTAATCTTTTTTCCAAGTTCCATAAAGTTTGACCATGTCTTGTTAAATAAATTGTTGTATTCATAAACTAATCCCCTCATAATATATTACCTTTTATAATTATATATTTCATTACTTATATAGATAGTTCATCTATTGCTACTCACTTACTATTTCAGCTTCAACATATGGAATTTCATCTACACCATATTCTTTTCTAATTACTTCAGTATCAATATCAATTCCACCAAAAACTATTTCTATTTCTTTGTTAATTATTGATACCTCAGTTACTTGCATCTTATTTAAATCAATTAGTCCTTGTTCTTTATAATATCTATTAATAAGTTTATCTACTTCTAATTTAAAATCATTTCCCTCAAAGCTTATACCTTCTAAATCAGTAAAAACATTTATTACATAATTAAAAACTTTTTTTGATATAGAATTCACTATATTCATTTTTAAAATTTTAAAACTGTTTATATTTAAATAAACACTATTAAATTTAACCTTTGAAATGTTTAATTCTGTTTCAATATTTATATTCATTCCTAAAAATTGAACTATTCCAATTAATCTTATTTCATCATTAATAAATATATCAGTTATATTAATTTTATTTTGTAACTTTAAAAAGTTCTTTATATCGGTCTTTGTTACTCCTACTATCATCTTTTTTAATTTCATGTGATTTTCCTCCCTAGTATTTCATACTAATTTTCCTTATCTACTATTTGTAATTATAACATATCATTTATTACTAAACTTTTAAAAGTAATGAATCTTATTTCATTAACCTCATCATTTATTAATATATCCATTTTATTTAGCATTACATTAAACTCCTTAACAAATTCATATTCAATCTATCACTCTTTCTTAGCAGTAACATTTTCCTCGCCTTTTACATATTTTACATTAGAATGTTTTAGTTATTTTTACCAAAAGTAACTTTATAAAGAGGTTGTTTATATTATGACAAAACTTAAATTTGCTACTACTTATAGCTTTGATTATTCGCTAACACCAAACTCAATTATTGAGTGCCAAAATGGTGATTATATAATTGTTGGAAAAGCTCATAATAAAGACTCTCATTCATCTGCCTTTGCTATAAGAGTGAATTACAAAGGTAATGTAATTTGGAAAAAAATATATAGTTCCCCACTTCCTCAATTTTTTACTTCAATAATTCAAACAACTAATGGTGATTTAGTAGCTACCGGTATATATTATTATTCTGAATATGCTAGTGATGAATATACTTGGATAGTTAAACTAGATGAAAACGGAAATATTGTTTGGCAAAAAACACTAGGATTTGTTGGTATGCAATCTGAAGGTTATGATATTTGTGCCACATCTGATGGTGGATTTGCCATAACTAGTTTATTTTATAATGGTATTTCTTATAAGACTAGAATCTTCAAATTTAATAATGAATATGAGTTACAGTGGGATGAATTATTCGATATAGGTGTTGCTTTTTCAATAGTCGAAACCATGGATAATGGATTTATGTTGTCTGGAGCTATAAATACATTAAATTCATCTTTAAATAATATTTTTATATTAAGAATAGATTCAAATGGAAAAAAATTATGGGATAGGATTTATAGTGAATTTATAGATAGCGATATTGTAAATTCATCTATTATTGAAATGAAAAATGGACATTTTGCTGTAGTAGCAAAATCTATTATCTTCGAAATAAATTCTATTGGTAATATTGTATGGTCGAAAAAAAATTCCAATTATAAATTAAATAATATAATTCAATCAAAAGAAGGTAATTATATTATTTCTGGATCTTCAACAATTAATAATAACTCTCATGCTTTTATTGAATGTATAGGAAGCAATAACCAAGAAAGTTTATGGAGTACTACAGAATTGCTGTACCCTAGTGAAACTACAGATTTAATTTTATCTAAAGAGGATTACCTTGTTACTTGTGGTTATGCACCTATAAATACAGATAAATCGTTAGTTTGCTTTGCCTTATTTAGTTATTAATTACTTGATTTTAAATAAAAAAACAAATGGATTATTTAAAGGAATTTTATATTAACTCCTTAAGATAATCCATTTTTTCGTTCTCCACTGATAAAGTACAATAAAAAATTAGTATTATGATTAATTATTATAGAAAGCTTCTATGCTTCATTTACATTCATTAATACCTTTTTATTTATGCTGTTAGTTATATAATCGAATCCCTTACTATATAATGCTCCAAAAACATTATTTATAATACGGAATATTATCGCTCCTCCAAGTCCTAAAATAGGTGTTGCTGCAGCTAAGGCACCAAATGCATTAAATACTACTTGCCATTTATAAGTTGCACTAAATCCAACCATTATTCCACCCATAAGCCCTATAAAACTTCTAAATTCCTCTGGAAGTAAAATATAAATACATCCATATATTATAGATCCAATAATCATATATTTCATTCTATCTTTATAACGTATTTCTATCTGCTCCCTATCTGGATGAAATATTGACATACATGCAATTCCTATCCACATAGCTCTTGGAATGTGTAAAAGCTCTCCAATTAATACTGATGAAGTTACCACAAAAGCAAATTTAAATTGCCATTTTGTTCTTTCTGTATTAAAATCAATATCTTTTATAATATTAGAAAATTTATTTTCAAACTTTATTTTTCTTTGTTTTATATAAAATATTGATGTCACTAAAATCCCTGCAAAAATTAATCCTATAATACGATTAAAAAGAACTTGTTCATTATCAATCTTATATCCATATAAAAGAAGATATGATAATACAAGTATACTATGATTAAATAATTTTACATTATGGCATGTTAAAATTAATATACTTATTATTGAAAGAAAATTTATTACAAATCCTAATATGGGATTTGATATACTTGCAAAATAAGGCACCACTGCAAAAATGCAAAATACCCCAAATATAGTTAATGCTGATTGTCCAACATTAAAATCTAAATTTGAAAATCTAAAATGTAATAAAGCTAAAACTGCTACAACTCCAACTATACTATTTTCCGATCCAAAAACTGCCCCAAAACTAACAATAACAAACATACAAAACATAAGATTTAACACTGTTCTTAATATAATTGCTGCTATATACTTATTTCTTATTTCTTTGCTTTCAGCATTCTTTATTAGTGGTTTTAAACTATTAGCTCCTAATTGTATAGCTTGATAAAAACTCATTATTCTAATTCCCCCTCTTCTCCTATTTTTTTATTAGCCATTTCTATAAAATACATTAATTCTGAAAAATCCTTATCACCTAATTTTCTTCGCAGATTATATATTGGCCCTAAATAGAACTTAAATATTTCATCTACTTTTTTTTCACCAGCTTCTGTAATAAAAATACTATAACTTCTTTTATCATGAGAATCTTGCTTTTTAACTACATATCCAGCTTGGCTTAACCCCTCTATTAATCTACTTATTATAGTTTTACTAACACACATCGCCTTACTAAGCCTTAACGGAGTCATTCCTCCATTATTAATTATAAGTTGAGATAATAAATCTAAATGCTGAGTTGATATTTCATGTTCTTTTGTAACACGACGTATAAGTAATCTACTAAATAATCTGATTTCATTCATATTCTCAACCATTGTTATCCAATCATTATTTTCCATAATCACAACACCCTCTAACTAATATAAGAAAAAGTAGTTTACTTTGTGAACTACTTTTAAATTTATTTTATTCTAAAAGTTTTTTTTTGTCAAACACTTAGTCTAAAACAACTTAAACTACTATGATAAAATAATTCAATAAAAAAATGATATCATTGCTAAATCATGATACCATTCTTATTATTAACTAATATATAATTTTTATATAAAATAATTAATCTTATATTTTTAATCTATTAAAGTAATACTTTCTTCAATTTTTTCATCTTTATTGTTTTTATAATCTATTTCTGAGATCTCTATCTTTTTCTTTAGCTTATTAGATACATTTTTATATCCTGGCAATAAAAATGCATCTGCAAATATCCAAGCAATAGGACTTGCAAAACAAACAGCTGTAAATCCAAACATAGGTACTAAAATAAATCCACAAAGTGCCCTTGCTATCATTTCACAAATACCTGCAAAAATTGCAAATGTTGAATATCCCATACCTTGAATTGTGAAACGAACAACATTTACAATACATAGTGGTATAAAAAATGCTGCTGATGTTACTAAACATTGCTTAACCATTAAAAGCAGTTCTGTTTCTCCTGCATTAACAAATAATAATGCTATAGTTTCACCAAAGAAAATTGATACTACTAATGCTATTATAGAATATACTGATCCAATTAATAAACTTTTCTTTATTCCTTCACTGATACGACTTAATTTTTTTGCTCCTACATTTTGTCCCGCATATGTTGCCATAGTTGACCCTAAAGCATCAAAAGGACAACATAAGAACATTGAAATTTTACTTGAAGCCGTAACAGCTGCTACAACAAGAGATCCAAGCCCGTTTACTGCCGTTTGTAAAATTACACTTCCTATAGCAGTAATGGAGTATTGTAATCCCATTGGAATGCCCATATAACAAAGCCTACTTATATAATGTCCATTTAATTTTAACTCATCTTTTTCAAACTTTAGTATCTTATATTTTTTCATCATAAATATAGTACACCAAATTCCAGCCACGGCCTGTGCTATAATTGTTGCCCATGCAGCCCCTGCAACACCCATTTTAAACACAATTATAAATACTAAATCTAAAACTATATTTATTATTGATGACATAATTAAAAACATTAACGGTGTTTTACTATCTCCAAGAGAACGAATAATTCCTGATGATAAATTATAAAGATATGTTGCTGGTATTCCTAAAAATATTACAAAAATATAACTATATGCTCCATCTATAATATCACTTGGTGTATTCATCCATTCCAAAATACTTCTACAAAGAACACATACAATCATAGTCATAACAATAGAAAAAATAGCTGCTAAAACAGCACTATTAAATACATACTTACGTAACTTCTTATAATTATTTGCTCCAAATTTTTGTGCAACAGGTATAGCAAACCCATTACATACTCCCATACAAAATCCAATTATCATAAAGTTTATTGAACCAGTTGAACCTACTTCAGCTAAAGCACTTACCCCTAAATATTTACCAACAATAATTGTATCCACCATACTATAGAATTGTTGAAATAACATTCCTAACAGCAGTGGTACTGAAAATCCTAAAATAAGCTTAAATACATTTCCTTGTGTTAAATCTTTAACTTCATTACTCCTCATAATTTTTCCTCTTCATATTTATATTTAATTTTATTTTTTACTTATTTCTAACATTGACTATATAATCTTTTTACCAAACTATATATTATTACAAATTCACAGAAACTTCCATGTATTTTCTTATACTATTTATATATTTCTACAATAAGAATAAACATCAAATAAAATATTAAATTTTGCTAAAACTAATAATTAATGATTGATATTGGTTTTATGGATGTTATTAAATCAGAAAATGTTGAATTTATAAATTTAAATAATGGGCCTTTTATTAATCTTCCACTTAATCATAGTTGTCCAAAATCAATAGCTTTAAATAAACTATATGATGAAATGACATTTTTAATATCATTTACTCAATTAAAAATTCATGAAGAAGCTACTATTTCTGCATCTATTAAAAATATAGCTATGGGATGGCCAACTGGTGAAGAACAAGGTTATCCAAAAAAGAATTTAGGTATCCATAAAGATTTGCATGGATTTATAAGTGCTATGCTCGAAAAGTTCACTATAGATCTTTCTATTGTAAGCGCAAGCCCTGCAATGGTTGGAACTGGGCCTCATAAAGGAATTGGTAATCATACTGGCTTAGTTTTATGCGGAACTGATCCTATTGCTACAGATACTGTTGCTGCTAGACTACTTGGGTTTAAGCCTCAAGCTATAAATTATTTATATAAGTCAATAAATAAAGGTCTTGGTTGCGGAGAAGTTACTACTGATTCTAGCTCCCCTATTAAAATTTTAGGTATGAGATTAATTGATGCTGAAAAGCACTTTAACAAATGTGCTTATGGAAAAGACTTTTCTATTGATTAATCTAAATTTTGAAAAGAGGATTCAGTAACAAGTGATAAGCTAAAATATAATTTATTCCTTAACTTGTCACTTGAAACTTTCTTCACCCTTGTCATTCAAAGAAAACCGTATGTTTTCAACCTTAACTCTTAACTAACTAAACCGGTAGTAATAAACCTGATTTTTTTAGTATTGGTCTTATTGCATTATATATAATTGCTACTAAAATTACTGATACCACAGCATTTATGAATGTAGTTGCAGCACTTAATTTTGCTAAAATCATAGCTGCATCTTGAGGTTGTCCAAGTATATATTGCTTATAGAAAAAGCCTACTATAGGATCTGCAATTACATTAAAAGCAAGTCCACCTATTGATGCTATTAAACTCCACTTAAAAATATATTTACTATCATTACTTTCACTTATTTTTGCTATTTTATGTGCAATTAATCCAGTTATTAATCCTATACATAATTTTAAAACAAATGTTTTAGGTGCTACTAATATATATACTGGATCAAGTAAATCAGCAATTGTCATTCCTATTGCTCCAGCTAATCCTCCGTACCATCCTCCAAGCAATAAAGCTGCTAAAACACAAAATGCATTTCCAATATGAAGTGAAGTTGCATCTCCACCTGGTACTGGAATTTTAATTTGTAAGTAAGTAAAAGATACAAAACATAATGCTGCTAATAATGCAGTTTGAATTAATTTTTTAAATCTTATTTGGTTATTCATTAATATTTGCCCCCTTATTTATAAAACTTTATATCCATTTTATACCTAATAAAACAAATAAATCAATTGTATGCATACAAATTATCATATTATTCATTTTGTTTTAAAATTAAATATTCATTTTTACTATATTATCCTCTCCTCCTCTATTATTTATTAATTGGTTGACTTATCCACATAAGCACTATATACTTAAGTGAGATTCTAGATTTTTAATTTAGTTAATCTAAAATTCAACTTTTCTCTAAGAGCAAAGTTGAATAATAATTTAATATAAGACAGTTCGTAACCATCCTGTCTCAAAATAAAACTAGGGATTAATAATAGAAATACTATTATTGTTTATTTAGGATGGATTTTTTCCATCCTTTTTTTATTTTCTGGAGGTGATATTTATGGAAAATACTATGACTAAAACAAGAAAAATAACAATTTCAGCAATTGTTATTGCTCTATATGTTGTAATAATGGTAATAACTCAAAGCTTTGCCTTTGGTGCTATACAAGTTCGTTTAGCAACTAGTTTATATTCATTATCTTATATTTTTCCATTCCTAGCTTTACCTTTGGGACTTGCGAACGTTTTATCTAACATGCTACTTGGCGGATTAGGTATATTTGATATTATCGGAGGAGGATTAGTTGGAATAATAACAGCTTTATTAGTTTATGCTGTTCGTAAATATAAATTAAATATTTACTTTACTATATTACCAATAATCTTTATTCCTGGTTTAATAGTACCTATTTGGCTATCAATGTTATTAAATGTTCCTTATAGTGCATTAGCTATTAGCTTGTGTTTAGGACAAGTTATACCTGCAATATTAGGTTTATTTTTAATTAATGCTTTAAAAAATAAGATTGGAGAATAACCCATGAGAAATGATTTAGAATTAAATTTACTTGGAAATCAAAATATAAAATATGAATTTGGATATAATCCAGATATTTTAGAAACCTTTGACAATAAACATCCAAACAATGATTATTTTGTAAAGTTTAACTGCCCTGAATTTACAAGCCTTTGTCCAATTACTGCTCAACCTGATTTTGCTACAATTTACATATCATATGTACCAAATATAAAAATGGTTGAAAGTAAGTCATTAAAATTATATTTATTTAGTTTTAGAAATCACGGTGATTTCCATGAAGACTGTATGAATATAATTATGAAGGATTTAATTAAGCTTATGGACCCTAAGTATATTGAAGTTTGGGGTAAATTCACTCCAAGAGGCGGTATTTCAATTGATCCTTACTGTAACTATGGAAAACCAGGTACAAAATGGGAGGAAATTGCTTTTAATAGATTAGCTAATCATGATTTATATCCTGAAAAAATAGATAATAGATAATTAAAATAAACAGTAGACAAATTTGTATGAAAACAAATTTGTCTACTGTATTTTTATCCAAATATCTCTTTATATTTTTCTAGTTTCCTAATAGCATCAAGGTCTTCGTCTTCTTTCATATATTCCTCAAAAAAATCATTTAGCTCAATAGATTTAAGTATATCTTCTAATGCTAAGTCTAATTTATTTATACATACGTAAAAGCAAGCCCTATTGTAATATAAGAATCCTTCATCTTTATTTTCTAAGATTCCTTCATTAATTATTTCAATTGCTCTATTATAATCTTCTTTTTCTCTATACATTACAGCATAATTCAAATAACTGTATGGATAATACGGATTTTCTTCTATAGACTTTTTATAATATTCTTCTGCTAATTTTAAATTTCCTAACTTCTTATTAAATACACCCATATTAAAAAGAATTCTAAAATGCTTACTATCTATTTCTAAAGCTTTTTCCATATATTCTAAAGCAAGTTTTGTATCTCCTAATTCATCATAAATACATCCTAAATTTGCATTTGCCCATAAATCCTTCGGATTTATCTTTAATACTTCCTTGTAATTCTTTATAGCCTCTTCTTTATTTCCTAATTCATCATAAGCATTAGCTAAAAAGAAATATGCCTTTTCGTATTTATTATCATTTTCTATAGCTTTCTTATAATATTCAATAGCTTCCTCATATAATTCATCATCATCATAAATTATACCTAAACCATAATAAGCTATAGCATTAGTATCATCTAATTCTATTACTTTTCTATACATTTTTTCAGCTAAATCAAAGTTTGCTATTTTATCATAAAGAAATGCTAAATCCAAAATTAAATCTATATCTTCTTTTCCTTCTGGACAATTATATGCTTTTTTAAAGAACTTTAAAGCTTTTAAATAATTCTTTTCAGTCATAAAGTTTCGTCCTATTGATATATAGTTATCAAACATGTATGTCTTATCCAAAGTAAATTCTCCTTTTGCAATATATACTAAATAAAATCTGTACTTATTATCACTTAAAATATCGGTTCTTGGTTATTCATTGAATAACCATCATTTCTAACATCTTTCATATCTAGTGTATTATCTTTTATTTCAACTTTACTAAGCTTTTTAACAGCTCCATAAGATTCTTTTAATGAAATTCCTTCTCCTCTTCCTGAAATAACCCATAATACTTTATATCCTCTAGGTATTACCCCTAATTTATCTTCTCCCTTACCATCAGTGAAATAAATTAATAAATTAATATTTTTATTATTTGCATATTCAAAGACAGGAGTAAATCTAGTTCCTCCACCAGAAGAACATCTTTCTTTTACATCCTTTATAGTTTTAACCTTATACGCTCGTTTAATGTCTTTATCACATTCTATTATAGTTATTTCATGATTATAATTTTTTACTATAGATAAAACTTCTTTAACTGCTTGCTTAAACTCTTCATCGCTAATACTACCACTTATATCAATTGCAACTGCAATTTCAGCTTTATGATTTCTAAGTTCACCTCTTAAATCTAATCTATTAGGCTGTCTTCTATTTCTTCTTGTTATAGTTTTCTTTTTATTACTTTCTACTGTACCCATTAATTTTTTAAGGAATAAATTCCAAGGAAGCTCTCCCTTGCTTTTTTTCAATGAATCGATCATTCCTTCTATATGAATAGGTATTACACCTTTCTCAGAGTTACTTATAAACTTTTCAGTAAAATCCCTAAGAGTTTTTTCATCTATGTTTTCACTTTCATCCCAAAGATCATGAGTAGTTTCTGGATCATATCCATTTTCTAATTCTTCTCCCCAGCTATCATCCTCTTCCCCTTCATCACTTTCTTCTAATACATTTAAAACATTTTGAATATTTTCAGCATAATATTCAAATGAATTATAAGGCTCAAGATTTAATTCATACTTTAAGTTTACACCTTTTAAAGTAGTTGCATATGGTGGTAAATTATTTAAGTATTGATTTACTACTATGTCCATGGCTAAATTAATTGCAAGTGTACTAAACTTTCCTCTTAATTCTTTTGCTCTTGCTAAATGCATAGATAATACATGATGAATTTCATGCTTAATAGTACTTTCCATTTGTTTTATATTAAGCTGTAAAAATATTATTGGATTAAAATATATAACATATTTAGCCCCTTTAAAATTTATACCAGTTGGACTATTTATATCAAAGCGTATTTCCCTACCCATTTGAAATAAAAAGTATCCATAAAAATTATCCTTTTCTTCCATAAGACTTAAATTTACTTTATCTATAATCTTAAAAAATTTCTCGGCAAACTCTTTAGGTATATCTACATCAATTTTTTCTTTAGCACGCAATGCTTTAAACATAGCTGAACTATTAACTAATTCACTAGCTTCATTATAAAGTACATTCTTTATGCTTTCAAAATTTCCTTCCATACATTATCCCCTTATTGAACTATAAGATTCAAAATAACTTTCTACAAACGTTTCATTTTCTAAAGCCCTCTTATAGCTTTCAGGATAAGCATTTTTCATATCCTTCATAATTCCTACCATTAAATCTACAGGATACTCTTTTAAGAACTCAATAAATCTATTAATATAATAAGAATCTTCATCACCAAAATTTTTGATATTTTCTTCTAAAGATTTTAAAATATTCATTGCACTTAAATAAAGTCTAGTATGACTTTCATTTTTTACTTTTTCTATAACTTCCTCACTTAAGGTATCTCCAGCAAATACTTCCTCAAATGATATTAAAGGACTATGTTCAGCTTCGATGAAACTTATAAATTCTTCTGCTATAACTTTTCCTACATTACCTTTTATAACATTTAAAAATACAGCTCTAGGTATAGAGTCTTTCTTTTCTTTATAAATTTTAAGCGCTTTAGAAACTCTTTCATAACTTCTTGGCGTTGCTCTTACATCATCTTCATTTATCTTATGTAAATATTCTGGGAATGTTGAAATAAATTCTATTACTTCTTGCTCAATTCCAGCTTCCATTGCCCACTTTAACCAAACATTATGATCACTTTCCATATTAAGCCATACAAATCTATTTTCTTGAGCAGCATCCATATCAACTACTTGATAATCAAAGTCAGAGCCATATTTACTTGATGGATTCATTGCTGCTAATATATTTACATTATCATGTAATTTGTATCCATTTATCTCTCTATTTAATATTAAATTCATAAGTTCTTGTTGAACTGTATGCTCACAACGATTTATTTCATCAATAAATAAAAGTACCTTATTACCCTTAGCTATTTCTTCATCAATTTCCCTTAACTTTGTATGAACAGCATATATTGTTGTCTTCTTTTCAAATTTATCTCCATTAGAATCCATAGCTATATATGACTCTACAGTCGGTAATCCCCCTATTTCACCTTCTTTAAGAAGATTACCATCAATAACTATTAATTTCCACTTATTTTCTTTAGCTAATCTTTTAGCTAAAGCTGTTTTTCCTATTCCACTTTCTCCAACTACTAAAGGCACTTCCTCTGTTGCTAATACTAATTCTACACTTCTTAACGTATCTATAAAATTCATTTTTCTTCCCCTTACATCATCTTTAGTTTTTCATCTACAGCAATTCTTTTTGTTTTTTTACTTCCATACTTATATATAAACATAATTTTATCAATATCAATTATTTCACTATTTCTATCAATAATACTACAATTTAAGAAATCTCTAACATACTTTTCATCAACATCATCTTTTGATAATACTTCTTTAAATATTTCTTCTAATTCTTCATGAGAAATTTCATTTAGCATACTTCTTGTAATATATCTAATTACTAAAATATTTACCTTTAAAAAGTTTAATATTTTATCTTTATTTAAATCGGTTATAAATTTTACTGCTGCTTCGTTATTTTTAATAGCTGCAACCTCAGCTTTATAGCAAGGTGAATTTATATATCTTAACGCATCATAACTTATATTTACAGCTGCCTCTTGAACACTTTCATATGGCTCCTTAATATATTTGATTGAATCGTAATCCCTCATTACAGCTAATAATTGTAACTCTTCACTAGGCTCCTTAACATATCTAATTGCCCATCCCCTTTGCTCTATAGCTAATTTAATAACATTATAACTTGGATTTTTAATATAATTTAAATTGCTCCATCCATTATTTACTGCTTCAATCATCATTTTTTCCGTAGGATTTTCTATAAACTCAATAGCTCTAGGATTATTATTCATAGCAATTTCCTGCATTTCTAATGTAGGATTATTTATATATCTTAATAAAAGTCCATTTTTATTAATGGCTATTAATTTCATTTCCTCAGTAGGATTATCTATATTTTTTATAATACTTGGATTTTTCTTTATCATCTCTATAGTTTTTGCTTCATCCATATTTTTACCTCATTCTTATTATTAACTTTAATTTTTATTTAATAATAATTATTACTTATATTAATTATAATACTTTTTAAATTATTTTAAAGTAGATAAATATAGTCTGATATATTATTTTTTTAAATTATACTCATATTTCTCTCTTTTTTTAATTTTTCTTATATGTAAGTATATATTTTATACTACTTCTCTTCATTTAATATATAAAAAAATAAATGGGTTATCTACAGAAATTAATATAACTTCCCTTACGATACTCCATTTATTTTTTCTTTATTTCTATATTAAAATTCCATAAACAATTTGTATTACAATATAATATTTCTTTCTATATCATATAAATCAACTAAATTCCTACACAATATTTATATTTCTCTAGTTTCCATTTTTAAAACTTCTTTTTCTTCTTCATTTAAATAAGGAGAAAGATTATCATATACTTTCTTATGATAGTTATTTAGCCATGCTTTTTCATCATCATTTAATAACTCAACCTTAACTCCATTTAAATCTATAGGGCAGTATGATATTGTATCAAATCTATAAAACTCTCCATTATCATTAGTTTCATCTTCAACTACTACCATAATATTTTCAATTCTTATTCCAAATTTACCTTCTTTATAAACACCTGGTTCATTAGTTAATATCATTCCTGGCTCTAAAACTACATTATTTCCATACGGTCTTATTCCTTGTGGGCCTTCATGAACATTTAAGAAAAATCCAACTCCATGACCTGTTCCACACTTATAATCTAATCCATATTGCCATAAAGGTCCCCTTGCCAATACATCTAAGTTTCCTCCAGTAGCACCCTTTAAGAATTTTGCATTAGCTAAATTAATATGTCCCTTTAATACTAACGTAAAATCCCTTTTTTCTTCTTCTGTAATATTTCCTAAAACAAAAGTTCTTGTTATATCTGTTGTTCCATCTAAATATTGTCCACCTGAATCTACTAAAAATAATCCTTCTTCTTTAAGCTCATAAGCACTTTCCTCTGTAGCACTATAATGCATCATTGCTGCATGTTCTTTATACCCTGCTATAGTTCCAAAACTATCACCCATTGCTAGTTCTTCCTTACTTCTAAGTTCAGTTAATACCTTACTAGCTGATAATTCTGTAATCTTTTCTTTTCCTATATTATCTCTTAAATATTTGATAAACTTAACCATTGCAACTCCATCTTTAATATGGCAATTCTTTAAGCTTTCTATTTCAACATTATTTTTTATTGCTTTTAAATTAGTTGTTAAGTTTACCTCTTCTTTTATTTCACATTTTAATAAAGAGTATAATTTTGCATTAACTTTTGCAGGGTCTATTAGCACTTTACCATTAAGTTTCTTTATTTCTTCTTCAATTTCTAGGTATTCAAACACTTCAATTCCTTGTAATTTTAACTCATCTTCAACTTCCTTATTTACCTTGCTTTTATCAATAAATAGTTTAGCTTCGGTATCAGTGATTATTGAATAGCTTAATGCTACTGGATTAAACAAAACATCATTTCCTCTTATGTTAAATAACCAAGCTATATCATCTAAGGAAGTTAATAAATAACTTTCTACATTCTTTTCCTTCATAACGAGTCTTACAGCTTTTAACTTTTCATTAGCAGTTTTTCCACAATACTTTACATCATGAATAAATATTTTTGATTTAGGTAAACTAGGTCGATTTTCCCAAACCTCTTCTAATAGATCTTTGTCCATTTTTATATTAAAGTTGTTCTTTTTACTTATATTTAATAGTTCTTTATATTGATTAACACTATAGCAATTTCCATCAAACCCTATAGTTTCTCCTTCATACACATTCTTTTCTATCCACTCATTTATAGTATCATAGCCTGGTGTAGCCATTTTCATTAAGTCTATTCCTGTTCCATTTAACTGTTCTGCAGCTTGAATAAAATATCTTCCATCAGTCCATAACTTAGCTTCATTTTCTCCAACTAATAATGTTCCTGCTGATCCAGTAAAACCTGAAATCGCAGCTCTACCCGTATAGTACTCTGCTACATATTCACTTTGATGTGGATCTGAACTTGGAATTATATAATAATTTATATTATATTTTTTCATTGATTCTCTTAACTTTAAAAGTCTACTCATTTTTATTCCCTCTTTTCTTTTTATTTCTCCTTTTGATTACTATTATTTTATATTATTTATTAAAATAATAAAATAGATTCTCAATATTATTCTCTATAGCGTGCTTCTTCTTAAAAATTAAGTAAAATAAATATATTTTTATTTACATTTCTTGTTGTTATGTGCACCAAATTACTACCTTTGAGTATATTATAGTATAAGCAAAATAGTTTAGCTCTAAAAACAAGCTTTACTATTTATAGGAGGAGTAAACATGAGAAACAATTGTAATAATTGTAGAAGAAATTGTTGTAGAAATAACAACTCTTGTATGAATAATAGATGCTGTGGAAATTTCAATAATGGTTGTGGATTTGGAAACTGTGGATTTGGTAATGCTTGGTTAATATGGCCTTTATTATTCCTTTGTTTCTAAGTACACTTAGCCAAACCTATTTTTTTTTGATATGCCTCATACTAATACCAATAAAATTGGTACTTTTAAAACAATAAAAAGTTAGGATATCATCTCCATCCTAACTTTTTTTGTATTATAAATAAAAGGCTTTGTTTTAATAAACTGTTGAAATTTGATTAACCTCTATAAATATGGTTATAATATATAATATAACTACTATTTAGGAGGTTTTTTATGCCAAGAGTTAATAATGTTATTCAGCAAGTTTCACAATTAAATA